>JAIRRM010000189.1 GCA_031255975.1 Propionibacteriaceae bacterium
TGGCATAGCGGCTAGACGCCAGCAGTTTTGCCAACCGCTCGGCGACCAAGCCGGTGTCACGCAACGTGCGCAGATACCAGTCGGTGCGGCCCACGTCCTCGCTCAAATGCCGGAACGCCAGCAGTCCGGCATCAGGGTTCGGCCCGGCGGCCAACCAACCCAGCATCGCCGGTAGCAGTTGCCGCTGAATCTGGGCGCTGCGACTCACCCCGGCGGTGAGCGCTTCGATGTGACGTAGCGCGGCGGCGGTGTCGGCGAAGCCCAGCGAGCGCAGGCGCGCGGCGGCGGTGTCGGAAGACAGCCGCAGCGCGTCGGATTTGACGTGCGCCACCGCATCCAAGATCGGCGAATAGAACACCCGCTGTTGCAACGTGCGTACCTGAGTGGCAGTATCGCGCCAACGCTGCCACAGTTCTTCGCCGGAGGACAATCCGAGCGATTTGGCGAGCTTGGCTCGCGCGGTGACATCCAGCGGCATCAGATGGGTACGGCGCAGTTGCCACAACTGCGCGCGGTGTTCGCTAACCCGCAGGAAGCGGTATGCCTGAGCGAGTCGGTCGCCGTCCTCGCGCCCGATGTAACCGGCCCCCGCCAGCGCCGCCAACGCGGGAAGCGTCGCGGGGAGCCGAAGCCGCTCGTCGGCCCGGCCATGCACCAACTGGAGTATCTGCGCGCTGAACTCCACGTCGCGTAAACCACCGGCGGAGAGTTTCAGTTCGCGGTCGGCTTCGGTGGCAGGCAGTAGCGAGATGACCCGGGCTCGCATCGCCTGGGATTCGGCCACGAAATCGGGCCGCTCCCCCGCCTGCCACACCAACGGCGAAACCATGTCCACGAACGCCTGCCCCAACTCCAGATCACCGGCCATGGGGCGGGCCTTCAGCATCGCCTGGAACTCCCAGTTCGACGCCCATTTCGTGTAATACGCTCGCATGGATTCTAAAGTGCGCACCAGCGGCCCGGAGTTGCCTTCGGGGCGTAGCCCCGCGTCCACCTGCCAAATCGACCCGGCAGCGGACATACCCCCGCACACCTGGGCGATGACGCGAGCTAAGCGTTCGCCAATCGCTAACGCCTCGTCGCTGGTCGGCGGCACGGGGCCAGCGGGTTCGGCGACGTACAGCACGTCGATGTCGGAGATGTAGTTGAGTTCACGCGCCCCACATTTGCCGAGCGCGATGATGGCCAACCGTACTTTGTCGGCACCCTTCACCTGAGCGCAAGCGATACGGTACGCGGCCTCCATCACCACGTCCGCCAGATCGGCCAGTGCTGCGGCAACGGTGTCCACCAGGGCAAACGGATTGGTCGAGGTTAGATCACGCCCCGCGATACGTAGCAGTTCGCGGCGATTGGCACGGCGTAGTTCATCGGCGGGGGCTGGAGTGCTAAGCACACCCATAACTCGATCACTAAGGGACGGCTCCGCCGCGCCGTGAGGGGCGGCCCGTTCCAGCGGATTAGCGGCCAACACCCGCGCGTCTTCGGGAAACGCCCGTAGCCATTGCGCCAACGCATTAGAGCCTCCCAGTACGGCCACCAGCCGGTTCAACCACCCCAGGTCGGCAAACACCTCGTCCAGCAGCAACGGCGCGTTTCGCTGCAGATCCGCCAGTGCGGCCAACGCCAAGTCTTGATCGGCGGCAGCCGCTAGCTGATCGACCAGATCGACGGCCTCCGGGTGGGCGTCCAACACGCTCTCCAGCGCAGCGGCGGCCCGGGTGGTGTCGCTGAAACCGCGACGCGCCAGATCACCGGCACTGGTGGCGGTGCGGTCGGTCATGGAAGGTAGCCTAGTCAGTATGGGCGACGATACGAACGACCCTCCGAGACGGCCCGAAATCGCAGCCGAGGTGCGTGCCTTGGCGGGTGCCGTCCGGGAGCGTTACGCCGGGCGCAGCATCGAACTACGCATTCCCCCGTACATCGCGGTGCAACTGCGTACCCTCGACGGCTCAGGCCCGCGCCACACCAGAGGCACACCGCCCAACGTCGTAGAGATTGACCCGCTCACCTTCTTGGCTCTGGCCCACGGCACACTGACCTGGGACGACGCCTTCACCGCCGGACGCATCAGCGTCTCCGGTGCCCACGCCCGCGACGTAGCGCAGATGCTAAAGCCCGACGCCTAGTTCACCGGGTTACCCGCAACCAGTTCCAACATGCACAACCATCCCCCGTCATTCCGGCCCCCGACCCGAAACCCCACCAACAACGGTTGCATTTAGCAAAACCCAACACAACACCATCCGTCATTCCAGCCCCGACCCGAAACCCCACCAACAACAGCCACACTCAGCAAAACCCAACGCGACAGCCTCGTCATTCCGGCCCCCGAGCCGGAATCCCATCAACGACGGTTGTATTTGGCAAGATCCAACGCGACGGCAACGGCGATGATGATGCCCTTGATGATCTGCTGGTAGTAGGCGTTCACGCTGATGAACACCAGGCCGTACGCGATGATCTGGAAGGTCAACACACCGATGATTATGCCTTTCACCTTGCCGATGCCGCCGGCCAACGAGACACCGCCAACCACGCAGGCGGCGATAGCGTCCAATTCGTAACCGTTGCCGTAGTTGTTGGTCGCGCCACCGGTACGAGCCGCCTCCATGATGCCGCCAAAGGCGTACATGACGGCGCCCAAGACGAAGATGATGAGGATGGTCACATACGAGTTGACGCCGGACACCTTCGCGGCCTCAGGGTTGCCGCCCACCGCGTAAACGTTCTTACCGAAAGTCGTCTTGTTCAGTACGAACGCGATCGCGACACAGGCGACGAGGGCATACACCACCAGAATCGAAAGCCCCCGGAAATTGGTGCCTAACCAATTGTCGAGCCAGGCCCAGTTCTCACCCTCCAGCAACTTCGTTTGGCCCAAAGCGGTGAAGTCGGAGCGAAGTTCGCCGATGGGCTGCCCGTTGGTCGGAGGCTTGGCGAAATACAGCGACACCGCGCCGTAAGCGATGACCTGCACCGCCAGGGTCGCGATGAAGGGGTGCATCTTGAACTGCGCCACCAGGAACCCGTTCAACAGGCCGAACAGCGCGCAGACCCCGATAGCGATCAAGATCGGCCAAACGATGAACCACTCGCCCAAATCCGGCCAGAACTTGTTCGGGTAATCGACCTTCTGAATCAAGGTGGCAACGACGACTGCGGAAACACCCACCAGGCGACCTGCCGAAAGATCGGTACCGGCGATAATCAAGGAGAAGCTGACACCGAGAGCGATGAACATCTTCGGGGAAGACTGCATCAGGATGTCGGCGATCACGTTGACCTGCATAAAGTTCGGCTTGATTATGCACAGCGCCACCACGAATCCGAGCATGGCCAGGATGATGGCGTTATCCAAGGCGAATGATTTGGCCTTGGCAGGAGTGAATGTGAGCACATCGGTGGCAGCGCCCCGGCTCAACAAGCCGGTGACCCCATACACCACCAACCCGATTCCGATCATGGCGATGATGATGGGTAGATCCTTCACACCGGAGTGGTCGAACTGGTGCTGCCAGAGGACACCCCCAACCGTGAACACCGAGCCGAGACCAACCAAGCCCCAACTCAGCACCCGCTTGTTAAGACCACCCAGGCCGGTGGCAACTTCTGTAGAACCCTCACCCGGGTCTTCGTCGTTCAGCACCACGGGAACCTCTGGGCTGGTTTCGTCAAGAGTCGTCATGCTGCTTCCTTTTCGCTCTGTTGGGTCATGAAGCTGGTGGCCAACCGCATGACTTCCACCTGTGAGAACTCACTCGGATCATTCAAAAACCCGGCCACCCGACCTTCACACATCACCATGATGCGGTCTGACACGCCAAGAAGTTCAGGCATCTCAGACGAGATCATGATGATGCTCTTGCCCTGGCGGGTCAGGTTCTGGATCAAGGTGTAGATCTCGTATTTGGCGCCCACATCAATGCCGCGAGTCGGCTCATCGAGAATGAGAATCTCGGGATCTGTGAGCAGCCAACGCCCCACGAGCACTTTCTGCTGATTGCCGCCTGAGAGATCGGCGATCTCGGTGTCGGTGGACGGCGTTTTGATACGCAGATCCCGTACCTCTTGTTCGGCCGCCTCGTGACGTTGCACCTCAGAGATGACAAAACCACGCGCGTAACGCCGCGCGTTGGCGATGACGGTGTTATCACACACGGAGAGCATGGGGATGATGCCGGTCGCCCGACGTTCCTCGGTGAGCAGTGCGATGCCGTGTTTCTTGCTGGTTTTCGGGCTGTCGTTGCGGATGACCTGACCGTCTTTGTAGATGGTGCCCGAAGCGATGCCCCGTAAACCGAAGATGGCTTCGACAAGTTCGGTGCGTTGCGCCCCCACCAGGCCACCGATGCCGAGAATCTCGCCTTTTCGCAACTCGAAAGAGACATCGGTAAAGGAGCGCGGAGAAGTGGCCGTCAGCCCCTCGACCTTCAGCACCACCTCGTCGCTGCGGCGTTCGTGGCGCGGCGGGAAGCGGTTGGTGAGTTCGCGGCCCACCATCCGGTTGATGATGAGATCTGTGGTCAGTTCGGAGGCCGGCCAGGTGCCCACTCGTTTACCGTCGCGCATGATGGTCACCTCGTCGGCAATCTTGAGGATCTCCTCCATCTTGTGTGAGATGTAGATGATGGCGATGCCCTCGTCACGCAACCGGTTGATGATCTCGAAGAGGTGCCCCACTTCGGCTTCGGTAAGTGACGATGTCGGCTCGTCCATGATGATGATTTTGGCGTCGTAGCTGATCGCCTTGGCGATTTCGACGAGTTGGAAGACGGAGGCGGAGAGTTCCCCGGCGGTGGTATCGGGGTCGATGTCCAGATCTACGCGCTTGAACAGCTCCTGCGTCATCTCACGCATCTTGCGGTGATTGACGACTCCGGGGATCAGTTGCGGGAACCGGCCCAGCCACACGTTCTCCGCCACGGAGCGGAAACGCACCGGATGGGGTTCCTGGTGGATCATCGAGATGCCCAGATCAAGGGCCTGTTTGGCGGAGTTGATGACGACCGGGTGAGCATCCAACAGAATCTCACCTGAATCCTCGCGGTAGATACCGAACAAACACTTCATCAGGGTGGATTTTCCGGCGCCGTTCTCACCCATCAGCGCGTGAACGGTGCCGCGCTCAACCGTGAGGCTCACGTCGTCCAGGGCCACAACACCGGGGAAGGTCTTGGTGATGTGATTCATCTGTAGCAGCGTGTCAGTCATGAAACCCGCGATCCTGTCGAACTCAAAGGGGCCAGGCGAGCGTGCCCCCGGCGAGGGGGAACCGTACGCCGAAAGCGGCGCGGCTCCCCCTGCCTGGGCTAGTAAACGTGAGGCGATGTCTCTCGGCGCGCGACGCCACGACGCGGCTAAGCACCCTGAGCGAACTCACGTCTTTAGTCTCCTACGCTTCGGTGACCTTCACGTAAGGAATCCAGATGAACTTGCCGTCAGTGATCGGGTAACCCACGGTGGCATCCGAAACGTCGCCACGAGCGGCGGCGATGGAGAGGTTGACCACGGCCTGGCCCTGGTTGACGGCGTCGTTGAGGACGGTGCCGAGCAGCGAACCGGCGGCCAGTGCGGCCTTGCCCTTGTCGGTGGCGTCAACGGCGACCACTGGGATGTACTTGGCGGGATCGCCCTTGGTGCCGGTGGCGTTGTAGCCGTTGGCCTGCAACGCGGCGATGGCGCCCAGCCCCATGTCATCGTTGTTGGCGATGACGGCTTCGATGTTCTCCAAGCCGAGCGAGGTGATCCAGTTGTTCATCAGATCGGTAGCCGCAGCGGTATCCCAGTTGGCGGTTTGGTTGGCCAACATGCACTCGTTCGGCGAGGTGGACTGGCTCCAGGTGTTGATGTCGAAGCAGCCAGCGCTGATCAAACCGGCATCCTGCAACGCCTGCTGCGAGTACTGCGAACGCAACACCGCATCCTGGTGGTTGATCTCACCGGTGAGCATCACGAACTGAATCATGCCGTCGCCGTTCTTGTCGGCGGCCGGGTAATCCTTGAAGTACTCAGCCAGGATTTCGCCCATCATGGTGCCGGAATCCTCAGCCTTCGCGCCCACGTAGTAAGCCTTGTCATAGCTGTTCATCACCGTATCGGAAGGCTGCTTGTTGAAGAACACGATCGGCAGACCGGCTTCCTTCGCCGACTGCAGCACCGGATCAATGATGTCGGCCTTGACTGGGTTAATGGCCAACACGTCGACACCCTGCGTGACGAAGTTGTTGACGAGTTCGTTTTCACGGGCCTGGTCATTCAAGCCGTCTTGGATGTCGATGGTCACGCCTGCGGAGGAAGCCTGCTTGGTCATGGCCTCGCGCATGCTGCTCATGAACGTGTCGTCGAACTTGTAGACAACCGAGCCGATGGTGATGTCGCCGCCAGTGGTTTCAGTGCCGGAAGGACCGGGCGAGTCATCAGAGCACGCTGCCAGAGACAACGCACAAGCCAGGCCAAGGAAGCCGGCGATGAGTGGTTTACGCATGTATATGCTCCTTTGCACGTAGGGACGATGCCACATCGCCCCCAACAGTCAACTCCTGTTGGCATTAGAACCCCCAGGGGCCACGTACATCACTGTACGTGCCATTCCTTATGTTAGCGCTCACATATGCAATGGCAAGCGCTTTGGTCATATTCTCAGATGAGAGATCACTCAGGTTTGCTTGATGAGAGAATAAGACGCTGGGGCGCACACTGATAAGGAGGCGGGCATGGTGGAAACGGGTGTCACAGCCGACCTTAACTCGGCGCTGGCCGCTTTCGAAGCGCGGTTTCGCGCCTATCTCGACGAAATCGCGGCCCTCAAGGAACGCACCGCCAACATCCGACGGGCTGCGACGCTATGGTCACAGCGCCGTCCTTTCGCCGACGACCCCATCCACGCGGCGGCCTTGTCCGAGCTGAGGTCGCTGGCTGACGCCGTGTCGCTGGCCCTGCGAGCGCACCCATCGGATAGGGAACCGTTGGCACAGGCCGTAGCGCTCGTCTTGGCCGAGAAAGACCTGGGGCAGGCAGAGTACTGGCCGCTCGTGTCATTGGAGGGATTGGTCGAGCCGTGGTTGGCCAATCTGGAACCAGCACGCCTTGGCGAACTGCATCGAAATTACGCGAAGGCCAATCCCAAATCGAGATGCCTGCCGAACCAACGCCGGATACACAAAGAGTTCGAGCGGATTCTTAAGGCCCGTTGAACGACACCGGCCCGCTGCGCGGCGCGGCGGTGCTGGAACGCAGCATTAAGCGCGTGGGCACCAGGCCCGACGCTACGGGTTCGCCCTCGATTGACGCGGCCAGCATCTCCAGGCATTGAGAGCCCAGCGCATCGAAATCCTGCCGCACCGTCGTCAACGGAGGTATGGACTGATCCACACCGGGGAAATCGTCGAAACCCACCACCGAGATGTCTCGCGGCACCGAAACACCCGCCTCATGGAAACCCCGCATCAATCCGAGGGCCACCAGATCGTTGGCAGCGAGCACCGCGGTGGGCAACTCCGCAGCGGACAGCAGCGTTTGAGCCGCCGCGTAACCGCTGGCAGCCCCCCAGTCGCCCTGCACCCGGAGCCCACACGGTAGCCCATGCTGTGCGAGTGTTTCACGCCAGGCTTCTTCACGCGCCGTCGCATGTACGTGGCCACACGGCCCGGCCACATGGGCGATATTGCGATGTCCCGACTCCAGCAGTAGGGCCATCAACTGACGTATCCCCATGCCCTGATCCACGTCAACCGACAGCGTGTCAGCAGGAACCGGAGCCGTGGTCACCAGCACCCTGGGCAACTCCCCGACGGCTTGCAGCACCATGGAAACGGCGGAACTGGTGGGCGCGATGGCGACAATACCCTCGGCCCCCTGCCCCACCATGCGCAACACGTCATCGGCCATCTCGGCCTCGGTCTCCCGGGCCAACCCGGCGACACTCACCCAGTAGCCCAGTTCCCGCGCCGCGCCCTCGATGCCGAACAGCGATTCGGAGGGGCCGTAAAGATGCGCGTTGACGACTATGACCCCGATGATCCGCGACCGCCCGGTGGCAAGAGTGCGGGCGGCGGTGTTGCGGCGATAGCCGAGACTGGCCACGGCGGTCTGCACCCGCTGCCGGGTGGCGTTGCTCACCGCCGGACTGTTGTTCAGTACCCGCGACACCGTTTGGTGGGAAACCCCGGCAACGACAGCCACATCAGCCAGCGTCGGGGCGGCTTGACGCGCTTCGCTCATTCCGGTGCCTCTTCCTGCCACATCGTAGCCAAACGAACCGCGGGCAACGCTGCTCCCCTGGTCACGTAATCGCTGTTATCACAGATGTTAGCGGTAACACTCCCCGCAGGTGCCAGATATGGCGAAACTAGAGGCGTGGCAAGTTCGTCCGTAGCTCCCATTCGGTGACCTGACGGCGGTAGTCGTCATATTCGGCACGCTTGTTACGTAGGAAAAAGTCGAACACATGCTCACCCAGTGTGTTGGCGACCAGTTCAGAATCCTCCATGATGTTGATGGCCGAATCGAGGCTACGCGGCAACGCGGAGATGCCGAGCGAGCGGCGTTCGCGCTCTGTCAACTCCCACACGTTGTCCTCGGCTTCGGGCGGCAACTTCAGCCCCTTCTCAATGCCGTCCAGTCCGGCGGCCAGGAACAGCGCATAGGAGAGGTAGGGGTTGGCGGCGGCGTCGATGCCGCGATACTCGATACGGGCACTGGAGGCTTTGTTCGGCTTCAACAGCGGCACCCGCACCAGCGCCGAGCGGTTGTTGCGCCCCCAGCAAACGTACGCCGGGGCTTCGTCGCCACCGGCGAGGCGCTTATACGAGTTCACCCACTGGTTCGTGATGGCGGTGATCTCGCCCGCGTGCGCCAACAGCCCCGCCATGAACTGTTTGCCGGTAGTGGACAGCCGTGCCTCGTCCGCCGCGTCGTAAAAAGCGTTGGAGTCGCCCTCAAAAAGGCTCATGTGGGTGTGCATACCAGAACCGGGGGAATCGGTGAACGGCTTGGGCATGAACGATGCATGGATGCCCTGCCCGGTTGCCGCCTCTTTCAGCACCACCCGGAACGTCATGATGTTGTCGGCCATGGAGAGCGCATCGGCATAGCGCAGGTCGATCTCGTGTTGGCCCGGGCCGCCCTCGTGATGGCTGAACTCCACCGAAATACCCATCTGCTCCAGTAGGGTGATGGCGTCGCGGCGGAAATTGGTGCCCTCGTCCAACGTGGTGTGGTCGAAGTAGCCGCCGGTGTCGAGTGGAATCGGTGGCCGCCCCGGCTCGATGGGACGGCGAAACAGGAAAAACTCGATCTCGGGGTGGATGTAGAACGTAAACCCCATGTCGGCGGCGCGTTTCAGGGCGCGCTTCAACACGTTGCGGGGGTCGGCAGACGCTGGGGAGCCGTCGGGCAGGGTGATGTCGCAGAACATACGGGCCGTCTTGGCCTGGGTACGCCACGGCAGCAGTTGGAAACTGGACGGATCTGGGTGCGCGATCATATCCGACTCGTACACCCGCGCGTAGCCCTCGATCGCCGAACCGTCGAATCCGACGCCTTCCGCGAACGCGCCTTCCAACTCCGCCGGCGGAATGGCCACCGACTTCAGCGACCCCAGCACGTCGGTGAACCAGAGGCGTACGAATCTGACATCGCGCTCATCAACGGCGCGGAGCACGAACTCGACCTGGCGATCCATGGCACCAGTCTGCCAGCCCAGCCGGGTTCAAGTCATGCCACGTCCGGCATCGGCACAAGGTTGTAACTTGGGGTGGGGCAAAGCTATGGGCCACCACCACCATTCCCCCGGCTCGGCACCACCTCAATCCACCCACTCGTGGCCGTAATGCCACCCCGCCCACAGCTACAATCGGTTTCATGGCGCTGAAAGGCTGGTACCCCGATCCCGGTGGGCAGACTGGGCGCTATCGCTATTGGGACGGCTCCGGTTGGTCGGCGGCCACCACCACCAATCCGAACTCTGCGCCGCCACCCAGCACCAAAGCCGCAGACAACGATCAGCAGCGAAGCCGCGACCGCGGCTGGCTCTACGCGCTCATCGCGCTGTTGGTAATCACCCTGGGAGTAGTGGTATTCATCATGCTGCGAGGCGGTGTCAGCGACAGGCCACCGGCCGTCGAGGACAGCAACTCGGCCAAACCTACCGTGAGCGGCTGGGACGAAACCTCCGTCCCGTCCACCCCGCCTCCGGACCCAACCGATGGCGGCGGCGAATACATCTCCTGCCCTCAAACCAGCATGGCCGCCGACACCCGGCAACCGACCGGGCGTGTCGCCTCCGGAATGCTGTCGTTCCAGGCCAGCGGCGGCCACTGGAGCACCAGTACCGCGTATTTCGCCATGGCGTACGACGTACACGAACAGACACAGACCATACCGAATGAAAGCGGGTTCTATTCCGCAGCTTCCGTGGGGCGACTGGCCATAGCAGACGGTTATACCGACATCGCCGTCGCCGCGCAGCAGGTGATGATGTGCCACTCCACGTACCGGCACTATGTTGATCGCCCCACCGACGTGCTCGTCGCCGGTGAAGCGATCCGCGTCTCCGGCCACCATGCCTGGCACATCCAGTGGCAGAACAATTACGACCCCGAACTGCGCGGTTTTGACGGTGAGATCCTCGACGTGATCGTGGTCGATCTCGGCCCCGATGTGGATTACCTCGGGCTTTTCTTCTCTTGCCGTCCCATTGGCTACGAGGACTTCAGGCTCGACATCGAAGCGGTGATCGCCAGCTTGCGGGTGGACGAGTAACGCTGGCCCTCCAGCCCCAGCCGGGTTCCAACGTCGGTTTACGGCCACGTTCTAACAACCGCGCTCTCAAACCGCCGCCCCAGACAGGCTTTGGGATCAGGGCATGAATACGCAAAGAGCAACTCCAAACTGACACCGAGAACCGAGCGAGCCATAGAATCAAACCCATGGCGTTGAAAGGCTGGTACCCCGACCCAGGCGGCCAACCTGGGCGGTTCCGTTATTGGGATGGCTCCGGTTGGTCGGCGACAACGACCACCAACCCGCACTCAGCACCGCCCCCCACCCCAGCCACGAACCAAGGCAATGAGCGTCAGCGCAGCCGTGACCGAGGCTGGCTGTATGCGCTGATCGTGCTGGCGCTGGCCACCGTCGTAACGATGGTGTTTGTCATCACCCGTAGTGGCACGCCGAACCGCACCTCTGCCACCGAAGACACCAATTCGGCTAAACCCACTGTGAGCGGCTGGGACGAGACCTCCACCCCGACCCCTCCCCCAACACTCACCGCTCCCGGCGGAGGTGATCTGGTCTCCTGCCCGTTCACCAGAAACACCAGCAACACCACCCAACGCGGCAACACGTTACGCTCCGGCAATGTGGTGGTGGATCGAACGCCGGATTGGATCATGCGGGATATGTATTTGGAGTTCTCATACGACCGCCACTTCCAGACCTATATTCTCTATGAGTCGCAATTCCGGCAATGGATGGCCGACATCGGAGTGGCGTCGCTGGCCATCGAGGATGGCTTTGTAGACATTCGCACCTCCGCCGAGCAGGCGATGCAGTGCCTGGCGTCCAGCGAGTACTACGAGGGGTTCACCGGTCGCGTCGATCTGAAAAGCGAACAGATCGAGATTTCGGGACACCCAGCGTGGCACCTGCGCGCCGAAATCCTCGTTGACGACGTCTATTTCCCCAACGTCGAGGGAGATGTCACTGATATTGTCGTCATCGATTTGGGGCCAAGCTCCGATCATCTCGGTCTCTACACCGCCAGTTGCACCATCGGAGACGCATACACCTGCGATGCCATCGACAAAGCGATAACAACCCTGCGGGTGGAAGACTGACACCACGGGACACCGGGCGCGACACTGGGTAGACTCATCCCTCGTGAACCCGGTCGTACCGTATCCGTTGTCCCCCGCCCGCCGCGTGCCGGGTCATATCCAGCGTCCGCCGTACGTCGGCGTCATGGCGCGCGAGGAATACTACGGCGACGACGTGCAACCTCCGGAGATCATCGAGAAAATGCGTATCGCCGGGCAGATCGCCGCCGACGCTATGGCCGCCGCAGCCGCCGCGATCGCACCTGGTGTCACCGCGGACGCACTAGACGCCATCGCTCACGAATACATGTGCGACCATGGTGCCTACCCCGCGACGCTGCACTATCGTGGTTTCCCGAAATCCTGCTGTACCAGCGTGAACGAGGTCATCTGCCACGGCATCCCCGATCTTCGACCTTTAGAGGACGGCGACATCGTGAAGATCGACGTCACCGCCTACATTCACGGCGTACACGGCGACACCTGCGCCACGTACCACTGCGGCGAAGTAGCCGAGGAATCCCGGCTACTCATCGAACGCACCAAAGAGGCGATGGAACGCGGCATTCGCGCGGTGCGGCCAGGGCGGCAACTCAACGTGATCGGCAAGGTGATTGAGGCATACGCGGCCCGCTTCGGTTACGGCATCGTACGTGAATACACCGGACATGGGGTACACACCGCGTTCCATTCGGGGCTGGTGATCCTGCATTACGACGAACCGATGCTCGACACCGTGATACGCCCTGGCATGACGTTCACCATCGAACCGATGCTCACCCTGGGTAACTCCGCCACCGAACTGTGGGACGACGGCTGGACGGTGGTGACGCGCGATAAAAGCCGCTGCGCCCAGTTTGAGCAGACCTTGGTGGTTACCGAACAGGGGGCGGAGGTGCTGACCGTTGGTAGTGCCGCGCCATCGGCTGCGGTGGCATGACGGGCATCCGGTAGGCCGGTGCCGGTGCCCGTGGTGGTCGCCGTCGTATTGGCGGTGTGCTCGGGAACTGACCGGCAAACTTGTTGTAGTCGATGATGGCGTCTCCGGCGACGCCCAACGCCCAGATGGACGTACCAAACACCACCCAATCCAGCCCGAGATCGCTCGGTAGGTCAATGCCGTCCAGCATCGCTCCCGGGTTGAGGAACAGCAGCACTATCACCCCAAACGCCACCTGACGACCCCGATTGCTACGTAGCGCGGACGGCACACCGTAGAGGCGGTGGCGGGCCTCCAAAACACTACAGATCGGTCTGATAACGGCGTAGTAGAACAGTCCGGACTGATTCAGCAGCCCGAATACGAAGAGCGTCCAGGGTTCGTCGAGATCTATGTATTCGGGGAACAGCATCGGTTTTATCAGCCACTGCAAGTACCACGTCTGGATACGCAGCCCGGTGAAATCGTTCCCGTCAAAGGCGGCCATGACGACGACGACGATACACTGCACGCCAAACACACACAGAGTTATCAGCCATGACAGCAGTTCGGAGTTGACCACTATGCCGACCAACTCAGCCGGTTTAAGTCTTCGTCCGTTTAGTTGCGGCTCGGGCCGCGGCTGCTGCACCGTCCCATTGTCTCAGAACGCGGATCAACGCGGTGAAAACCGCACCCCGTCCAACCACCCGATACGCACCGCCGTCAGACGGGCCGGTTCAGCCGGAGTTCCGTCCGCTAGAATCACCTCCATGCAGGCAGACCCGGCAGCCCAAGCTTTACTCCTTCAGATAGCCGACATCGACACACAGACCCGGCAGGCAACGACGCGCAAGCGAACGCTGCCGGAGCATGAACAGTTGGCCGACCTGAACCAGCGACGGCAGCAGCAGGGAGAACAACAGGTGGTGGTTCGTACCCGTGTCGAGGACGCCGAGACCGCACTGGAACGGGTGGAAGCCGATTTGGCACCGGCGAAAGCCCGGCTCACCCGCAATGAACAGCGGTTGGACGACGGTTTGGTGAGCGATCCGCGCAGCATCAAAGCCACCCAGGATGAGATAGCCCACCTCAAAGAGCGCATCGACAATCTTGAGGAACAAGAACTCGAAATCATGCAGCGCATCGAAGACGAGAATGCTCGATTGGCGGAACTGGTCGCGACACGCTCCGCCATTGAAGACGAGATGCGCACCCTGCTGGCCAGCCGGAACGCCACCGTCGCCGAGATTGATCAGGCGCTACAGACGTACGCCACCCAGCGCGCCGCGTTGGTGGCAAAGATGCCCACCGACCTGATGGCGCTGTATCACAAAATCGCGGAGCGGCTGGACACCGGCGCGGCTCTCCTGAAAGCCAGACGTTGCACCGGTTGCGGGCTGCTGCTGGACGCCTCCGCCATGGCGCGCATCGTGGCCGCCGTCCCAGCCGAGGTGGTGCGCTGCGAGGAGTGTGGGCGCATTCTGGTACGCACCGCCGAATCCGGGCTCTGAGGACAACCTGTCGATGATCCGTCACGTACTGTTCTCCGGGGCGGTGCCCCGGCGGCTCACCGGCGCTCTCACCAAACTCGCCGACGAGTTGAATCTACCCGACCGTTTCCCTGACAACGTACTCGCCGAGGCTGAAGCGGCGCTGGCATGTCCCCCCGACCTCTCCCACCGCGCCGACCTCACCGGCA
>JAIRRM010000107.1 GCA_031255975.1 Propionibacteriaceae bacterium
ACGCGTGCGCCCGGAGCATGGTCTCGACGCCATCCGCGATCAACTCGCCGCACTCGGCTTGAAGATCGAGGATTCGCCCACCGGAGCACGTTGGAGCATTGCATGACAAAAGGCAAGAACACCGCTGGATCGGGTGGACGTATCCGCAAGTCGTTGGAGGGGCGTGGCCCTACCCCCAAGGCTGAGGATCGCGTCTACCACAAGGCACACCGCGAGAAGTTGCTGCGGGAGCGGTCACAGGCGCGTCGCTCGGGCGGATTGAAGGCCGCCTCCAACGGCAAGGGTGCCGGTGCCGATTGGGTAGTGGGCCGTAACCCGGTGTACGAAGCGCTGTTGGCCGGGTTGCCGGTGCGTAGCGCATATGTCGCCGAGGGTGCCGAGCGCGACTCCCGGCTACGTGACATCTTCGCGTTCACCGCCGCCAACTCGGTGCCGCTGCTACAGGTGGGCCGAGGCGAACTTGACCGGATGACGGGCGGCGCGGTGCATCAAGGGGTGGCGTTGCAGTTACCGACGTACGAATACGCCGAGGCCGACGCACTGCTGGGCATGGCTCTGGGGGCAGATACCGAAGCGCTGCTGGTGGCGTTGGACGGCATCACCGATCCGCATAACCTGGGGGCCATCATCCGTTCCGCGGCGGCGTTCGGCGCGCACGGTGTGGTGATCCCCACCAGGCGTTCCGCATCCATGACCGCAGTGGCGTGGAAGGCCTCCGCCGGGGCCGCCGCCCGGGTGCCCGTCGGCAAAACTGGCAACCTGAACCAATACATCGAACGCGCCCAACGGGCCGGGTACACCGTGGTGGGGCTGGCGGGCGAGGGTGAAGCCGATATCGCCGCCGTGCCCGGCACCACCGGCCCACTGCTGCTCGTGGTGGGCTCCGAGGGCGATGGTTTGGCGCGTCTTACCCGTGAGCGTTGCGACCATCTGGCGCGCATCCCTATTACGTCCGCAGTCGAAAGTCTCAACGCCTCGGTAGCCGCCGCGATTGCCCTGTATGAGATCAGCCGGGTACGGGGTTAGCGGCATGATCCGCCTCCAGCCAGTGAGGTTCGTCTGATCTGGTTGAAACTCCGGCTTACCCCGCTTGCCGTGTTTTTCGATGAGACGGCGCACTGAATAACTTCGTCGCGGCTAGCCCCGCATGGGCGGGCCGAGTCTGCGATGATTGAGCCATGACCAATGTGGTGATTATCGGCGGTGGCCCTGGCGGCATCGCGGCGGCAATGTCGGCGCGGCGGCTGGGGGCCGACGTAACCCTTATCGAACGTAACGGCGTCGGTGGGTCGGCGGTGCTGACCGACGTGGTGCCGTCTAAAGCCCTTGTCTCCGCCGGGCAGGCGGTGGGGCGATTCTGCGAGGCTGCTTCGGTGGGGCTACGGTTACGTAGCGACGCCGGCGCACTGGCCGCCCCCATCGACTTCCATGCTGTGACCACCACTGTGCGTGATTTGGCGTTGGCGCAATCCCGCGACACCACCGCGGCGGTGAGTGCCGCCGGAGTACGACTGGTGAGTGGCCACGGTCGTCTGGATGGCCGGGGCCGCGTGGTGGCCGAGACGGAAACAGGCGAGCAGACATTCGATGCCGACATGGTGCTCATAGCTACCGGAGGTCGCCCCAGGGTGCTGGACACCGCCAAACCAGACGGCGAGCGCATCCTCTCCTGGGCGCAGGTCTACCAACTCAGCGAACTGCCAGAACATCTGGTCATCGTGGGTTCTGGTGTCACCGGCGCGGAGTTCTCGTCCGCTTTCCGTTCTTTCGGCTCCGAGGTGACGCTGGTTTCCGCCCGTGACGAGATTCTGCCAGGGCAAGACCCCGATGCTGCCCGCGTCATCCACGACGTATTCGAGGGGCAAGGTATCCAGGTACTGGATAACGCTCACGCCGAAACGGTCACCCGTAGCGCAGACGGCATCGAAGTTACGCTCAAGGACGGGCGCGTCATCGCCGGGTCGCATTGTCTGGTGGCCGTCGGCGCGGTGCCGAACACCGAAGATCTCGGACTGGAGACTTGCGGGGTGGAGGTCACCCCCAGCGGGCACATCAAGATCGATGGAGTGTCGCGTACCACCTCGCTCGGGGTGTACGCCGCCGGCGACTGTGCAGACGGCATGAAGCTGGCCTCGGCCGCCTCGTTGCAGGGCCGTATCGCCACGCGACACGCACTGGGACACACCGTCGGGCCACTGCGGCCCCGTTCGGTTGCGTCTGGTATCTACACCACGCCTGAGGTGGCGACCGTTGGTATCGGTGCGGCGGACATAACATCTGGTGCCATCAGCGCGCGTTCCGTCATGGTGCCACTGGCTAGCAACGCCCGTACCAAGATGAAGGATTTCGACGGCGGCTTCATCAAGCTGTTCTGTCTGCCCGCCACGCACATCATCGTCGGCGGGGTGGTGGTGTCGATGTTTGCTACCGAACTCATCCATTCGGTGTCGCTCGCGGTGAAGAACCGTCTTACCGTGGAGCAGATGGCCGAGACTCCCGCCGTCTATCCCAGTCTCTCCGGTTCCATCGCCGAGGCCGCCGAACTGTTGCGCGGCCATGTCGGCGAGGAAGTGGTGCTCTACTAGGCCCGCCCGTATCACCGCCAACCCACACATCAATCCGCGAGCGGTGTCGGGCCGTGGGAGCACGGTGCTAACAGGCCGCTAAGGAGAGTGCCAACCCGCCCTGGCTGGTCTCTTTGTATTTACGTTTCATATCGGCACCGGTTGCCATCATGGTGACGATCACCTGATCCAGGGTGACGAATTGGGTAGCGCGGGTGAGCGCCAGTCGTGCCGCGGTGATCGCGGTCACCGCGCCCATGGCGTTACGCTCAATACACGGCACCTGCACTAAACCCCCCACCGGGTCGCAGGTGAGCCCAAGGTGATGCTCCAAGCCGATTTCGGCGGCGTTCAACACCTGCTGTGGTGTGCCGCCCATCACGGCGCAGAGCCCGGCGGCTGCCATGGACGATGCCACCCCGATCTCGCCTTGGCATCCCACCTCGGCACCGGAGATGGACGCGGACGCCTGGAACACCGCCCCGACAGCTCCGGCGGTGAGCAGAAAACGCGACACGCTACGGCGGTCAGCCTGGGGCAAGGTGAGGGAGTGGCGCAGCACGGCGGGTACGATGCCGGCGGCTCCATTGGTGGGGGCGGTGACGATACGACCACCGGCGGCGTTTTGCTCACCCACCGCGATAGCCCACAAGCTCACCCAATCCAGCCCGGAGAGTGAATCGGCGGCGCTGTTGGTCGCCATCAAGCCGGTTACCATGGAGTGCGCTCGACGCGGAATGGCCAAGCCACCCGGCAGATCCCCGGTGGCGTCGCAGCCCAATCGGATGGATTCGCTCATCACGTCCCACAGGCTGTCCAGTTTCTGATACACCTGGGAGGTGGTGCGGCCGCGTGCCACTTCGTTATCCAGCATCACTTGCGCCACTGATTCTCCGGTGGCCGCGCAGTGAGCCAGCAGGTCGGCCCCGGTACTGAAAAGGCGGGGGAGGCTTGGGGTTGCGGTATCGGTGGGAATGACATGCCCGGTGCCGTCGTCTGCGGCCACGAACCCACCTCCGACGGAGTAATAGGTACGGCGCAGCACGGTAGCGTCGCGCAGCGTCACGTTGAACACTAGGGCGTTGGGGTGATACGGCAGCTGTCTACCAGGACGAAATGCGACGGCGCTGGCCGGGAAGTCGATACGGCAGGTGATGCTGCCGCTGGCCAGGGTGAGTTGCCGAGTTTTGGCTACTTGCTCGGCCAAAGAGAAAACGGTCGCGGGTGCTACTGTCTCCGGTTCGGCTCCGGCAAGCCCGGCCAGTATGGCCCGATCAGTGGCGTGTCCCCGTCCGGTAGCACCAAGGGCCCCATACAACTCCACCTGTACCGCGGTGACGGAACGCAACAAATCGGCGGCGGCCAATTCGCTCACCAGCATCCCGGCGGCGCGCATCGGGCCTACGGTGTGTGAAGATGATGGGCCGATACCAACAGTAAAGATGTCGAACACGCTCGCGGTCACGGCATCAAGTCAACCGTGTATCCAGTCGCGCATGCAACATCAGCCTTTTCCGATACCCAGCGGAGGTCGGAACACCATATTGCGGTGCTGATGCGAAGTGAACCGCACTCGAAGAATGGAATGATCGGTAAAGAACCATTGCCCTGGCTATGCTGGGTGAAGCGTGCGAGCCGCCGGGTAACGCGCGACCTGCCTTTAACAGAGAGTCGTGACGAGAGGAACTCCGATGACGAGCGCACCTTCTCCTGATCCCCCGCAATACCCCGCTGGTCAGCCGGAGTTTGCGCCACCGCCGGGGTATGGGCCACCGACGGAGTTTGCGCCACCGACGGAGTTTGCGCCGCAGTATCCTGCCGATCCGTATGCGCCGCAACCGCCCGGCAGCTACCCCGTGCCGCCACAGGCTCCGTATGGTGCGCAATATGCTGGCGGTTACGCCCCGCAGTATGATGCCGACTATGCGCCGATGATGGCTGTGCCCCGTCCTGATGGGGTGACGGCGGTGTGCTGGCTCTACATGGTGATCGGCGTCGTCGTGGCGTTCTTCATGCTGATCGGCGTTATCATGGTCGCCGAATCCGGTTTCCGGTCTTCGTTCACAGGCCCTATGGTGACGATGCTGTTCATTCCCGTGGTGTTTGCGGTGGGCTGGGTGGTGATGTGCGTCGCCATGCTGAGGGGCTCCAATCCGGCCCGCCTAGTCTTCACCTTGTTCGTCGGGACAGGCATTCTCGGTAGCATTACCGCCGTGGTTTGCGGTGGGTTCAACGGATCGGCTGTTACCGGTATTCTTGTCGCCATCGTGATGCTCGTGGTGCTGTGGACGAAGCAGGCCACCGCGTTCTTTACGCAACCGAAGTAGCGTAGGCTTTCGCGGGTGAGTGAATCCGCCGTGGAGCCAACCCCGCAAGATGGCTCTCTTCAGGAGTCCCCTCAGGAATCCGAGGCGGTGGTTGCGGAACCCGCCGAGAAAGAATGGTGGGACGACCCGGCGATGCCGTGGCGACACAAGCCAGATAAGAAAGATGTCGCCTGCATGGCCTGGATCGGCGTCGTCGCCGTGTTTGGCCTGGCGATGTTGCCATTGCGTGGCTGGCTGCTGGGGCGTAGTGTGCCGGTGATGCTGGCGGTGATGGGCTCGCGTACCTCGGCTGCTGGTCTCGGCTCCCTGGTGCGAGTGGGGGATTTCTCGCCGGTGCTGTGGGTTCTGCCAATGCTGGCCGGCGTAATCATGGCCAACAAGTTCGACTGGGTGTATTGGTGGGCAGGCAAGCTGTGGGGACGCGGCATGATCGAGGTGTGGGCCGGGCAATCGGAGCGCGCCGCGCGCAACTATGCCCGCGCTGAGCGCTGGGCCGTCAAATGGGGTGCTGTCGGCATCTTCATCGCGTACGTGCCGATCCCCCTGCCGCTGATGGCGGTGGTTTTTGTGCTTGCCGGAGCTTCTGGCATGAGTGTCAAGCGTTTCTTGGTGCTCGACTGCATCTCGTGTCTCGTATGGCTACTGTTGCACTTCGGCTTGGGTTACCTCATCGGAGAGCCAGCCGTATTCGTGTTGCAGCAGTATGCGAAGTACGCCAATTACGTCGCCATCGCATTGGTGGTGTTCGTCATCGGCACTGCGGTGCTTAACGGGGTGCGCAAGGCTCGCGCCGTCATCTAGAGGTACGCAAAGTCTGTAGTGGGTACACGGGCCTGTGTTGTTACGCCTAATGGGCACGTTCAGGTTGATAACGCGCCCGGTTGGCTCCACGCAATCGGCAGAGGCGGCTGACCAACATGGGGTTGTGGCGATAGGCCGCCGGGGTGTCGATGAGGCGACCGAGCAGTTGATAATAGCGCACCGGGGAAAGCCCCAGCCCCATGATCTGTAGCTCTTTTGGCTCATTGCCACGGTGCCAACTCGCCGCCAGATCCAGTACGGCCAACTCCAATTGGCTCAGCAACTGCTGGTCGTCTCGTTCCCTCATGGGAGAAACGCTACGCGGCCCCACTGACATTTTCGGCGTCGCTAGTAACCGCTGCCATGTCGAAGTTGCGAACCTCCTCAATGAGCCGGTCGAGGTCGCTGGCGCGTAACGCTCCGGCGTCGGAGTACACCAGCACCCCTTTCTTGAACGCCATCAACGTCGGGATTGCCTGGATCTCCAACGCTCCCGCCAACTCCTGCTCGTCTTCGGTGTTCACCTTGGCGAACGCGAAGTCAGCGTGTTTCTCACTGGCGGCCTCGAAGATAGGGCCGAACTGACGACACGGGCCGCACCACGGTGCCCAGAAATCGACCAGCAATAGGTCATTGCCCGCGATAACGTCAGCGAAATTGTCTTTGCCCGCGGTGATCGTCGCCATGGTGGCCTCCTAGTTCAGGTATTGCTACCCATGGTAACCACGCGGACACCGTCCGTATTCCGGCGTTCCAGGCCTTAGTTTGTCTGGCCGGTGCGGGTAGGGGCGTACAAAGCGGGTAAGGGCTGTTAGGTTTTCCCCGCACGGCACCGGTGTTATGCCGTCAACCGCTCCAACACATAGTCGATACATGTGGTGAGGGCGCGTACATCGTCGGGGTTCACCGCGGCGTACACCCCGATGCGCAGTTGGTTGCGACCCAACGAGCGGTACGGGGCAATGTCCACTACGCCATTGGCCCGCAGCACTTGCAGCAACGTCGCGGTGGCGACGGATTCGTCGAAGTCTATGGTGCAGACGACGGGGGAGCGCATGGTGGGGTCGGCGACGAACGGTGTTGCCAGCGGGTTGGCCTCGGCCCAGGCATAGATATGGGACGATGATTCGCCGACTCGGGTGGTGATGAATGGCATCCCGCCCTGGGCCAGCATCCAACGCAGTTGTTGATCCAGCAGAAACAGGGTGGCGATGGCGGGGGTGTTGTACGTCTGGTTTTGGGCGGAGTTGGCCGTGGCCAGTGTGAGGTCTAACAGTGGTGGCATCCAGCGTTTTTTGGCGGCCTTGATGCGCTCGGCACGCTCCCAGGCGGCAGGGGAGAGAAACGCCAGCCACAGCCCACCATCGGAACCGAAGTTTTTCTGCGGCGCGAAGTAGTAGGCGTCGGTGGCGGCGATGTCGGCGTTCATCCCCCCGGCGGCGCTGGTGGCGTCGATGAGTACCAGGGCGTCGGTGTCCGCGCCGGCGGGGCGTATCACCGGCGCGATTGCTCCGGTGGAGGTTTCGTTCTGCGCCCAGGCATAGGTGTCGCAGCCCGGTGTCGCCGTAGGGACGATGGAGCGTCCGGCTTCGACTTCGTAGCACACCGGGGTGTCCAGGAATGGTGCGGCGGCCACCGAGTCGGCGAACTTTCGGCTGAACTCGCCGCACACCCCGAACGCGGCACGCCGCTCAATGAGCGAGCAGGCGGCCAAATCCCAAAACAGTGTGGCTCCACCGTTGCCCAACACCACCTGGTAGCCCGTCGGTAGCGCGTACAACTCGGCCAACTGTCCCTGTACGCTGGCCACCAGATCTTTCACGGGTTGTTGCCGGTGCGATGTGCCCATCAGGTTGTGTGCCGCTCCCAGCGCGGTGAGCGCCTCGTGCCGTATCTTCGCCGGGCCAGAGCCGAACCGGCCATCGTAGGGCAGCAGGGCTCTGGGAATCACGATCTCAGCCATAACGTCGATTCTGTCACAACGAGAAACCCCCGCCACCTGGCTATCCGGGTGGCGGGGGCTGCTCTGGGTTTACCAAGTGCTAGCCGGCGATCCAGCGCAGTAGCGGCCCTTGAATGAAATACAGCGCGAACATGAGGGCGGAGCCCCACATGATCGGGTGTATGTCCTTGGTCTTGCCAGCGACGATCTTCAGAATCACGTACGTGATGAAGCCGCCACCGATGCCGACGGTGATGGAGTAGCCGAACGGCATCAGGATCGCGATGATATACGCCGGGATGGCTATGGTCGGCTCCTTCCACGGCACTTCGCTGAGCTGGGTGAACATCAGGAAGCCGACGAACACCAGCGCCGGGGTCACGGCCTCTGACGGCACCATATTTACGATCGGCGAGATGAACACGGCGGCCAAGAAGGCAGCGCCGGTGACCACGTTGGCGAAGCCGGTACGGGCACCGTCGCCGACACCGGAAGCCGACTCGATGTATGAGGTGTTGGAGGATACCGAAGCCGCGCCACCGGCGATGGCACCGATGGAGTCGACCAGCAAGATTTCACGCAGGTGCTCCGGCTCGCCCTTGTCGTCCAGCAGGTTGCCCTCTTGACCGATGGCGACCACGGTGCCCATGGTGTCGAAGAAGTCGGCGAGCAACAGCGAGAACACGAACATGGCCCCGGTGACGACGCTGGCCAACGAGAAGCCAGTCGCACTCGCCACGCCGTCGGCACCTACCGCCCAACTCTGGAAGCCACCCAGCAGGTCGATGCGTCCCAGCAAACTCAAATCTGGGGCACCGAAGTCACTGAGCAGTTCTGGCACGTTCAGATACCAACCGGTCGCGTCGCCACCGGCCTGGGTACCGCTGGGGCTGATGGCCTGACCGATGATGGCGAGTGCCGTCGCACCGATGATGGCGATGAGTACGGCACCACGTATCTTCTTGACGTGCAGCGCCAGCAGTGCGAAGAACCCGACCACGAAAACTATCATCGGGAAACCGTCGATAGACGTGGAGATACCGAAGGTGGTGGGGGTGCCGCTGCCGGTGCGGATGATGCCCGCGTCCACCAAACCGATGAAGGCGATGAAAAGGCCGATACCGGCGGAGATGGCGTAGCGCAATGCCCGTGGCACCGCGCGGAACACCGCTTCACGGAAACCGGTGAACACCAAGATGGTGATGACGACACCGTCCCACACCACGATGCCCATCGCGGCTTTCCAGGGCATGTGTTGGACGAGCACGTAACCCACCATCGAGTTGATGCCGAGACCGGTGGCCAGCGCCACCGGATAGCGGCCCACCACGCCCATCAGGATGGTCATCAGGCCAGCCACCAGGGCGGTGGCGGCGGCGACCGCTGCCATGGACGCGCTGATCGCGCCATCTTCACTGGGCAACATGCCATTGACCAAGCGGCCTTCGATGTCGGTGGCGGTGCCCAGGATGATGGGGTTCAACACGATGATGTAGGCCATGGTGAGGAAGGTAACCAGGCCGCCGCGTACCTCTCGGGTGACGGTGGAACCACGGCGCTTGATGCCGAACCAGCCGTCGAGAGTGAAACCGCCAGATTTTACGGTTGGTGCGGGGGGCGGGGTTTTACCAGTAGCTGCGGCTGTTTTTCCAGCCTTTTTGGAAGCAGTCTTTGCCATGAGGTGAATGCTAGTGAGCACACCCGCGTAGGGAGTCGGCGTGTCCATAGTTTCGTTTTGGCGTTCTGGCGAAGAAATAGGCGCTAGCATCCAAGGTTTAGGCACATCGGCCGGTTTACCTCGGGGCGTCTCTTGGCAAGTACCGCCGAGCCCGTAGGCAAGAGTCGCCGAGACCGTTTATGGGTACGAGGGGGTTGGGGTGGCGCGACTTGCGCGACACTGTGGCCGGGCCCTAATCGAAGATGCTTTTATCGATGCCGATGGTGTCGTACACCGGGGCGGGGATGCTAATTTCGCGTTCTTCCTCAACGGCGTCGGAGTGGCCGCCGCAGCCGTGGTCGAGCGAGACGACACGAGCATCGAAGGGGGAGTACTCGTTGGCGCAAGCCCCGAACATGCCGCCTAAGCGCCCGGCGAGCCGTACGAAGAAACCGCAGGTGACGCAGACACCGGGGGCCAGCCGCGTGAACTGATTGTCGGGGCCGTTTGGGCTGCTGATCCAACGCTCGGCGGTTTGCGTCCTGCCGGTGGCAGAGAGCAGCCGTTCCCGGCCTAATCCGAGTTCGGACACCAACGCCCGGGTCAGCGACCACTCGGCGGGGTCATCGTCCGGCAGCATTTCGCCACCGGTGTAGCCAGGTTCCAGACGCGGATCGTTATCGGGGGTGGGCAGCAACATGCCGGGGGCGATGTCGCCAGGTTGCAGCCGCTCGCTCCACGGCACCCACGTCGGGGCCAACAACGCCGTCTCATCGGCGGGCAGCAACACCACCTCGTCCACCGTGGCGGATTTGGTACGTGAGACCCGAGTCATGGTGACCGCCCAAGCCCAGCCGGGGTACGCGGGGTGGGTACAGGCAAAGTAGTGGGTGGCGATCCGTTCCCCATCGGTCACGCACTTCAGATGCTCACCGACGCCGAAATCAGCAGCATTCGCAACGGCAGCCTCACGAGCCTGCCCGACGGCCTCGGCGATGGTGGCATCCGGCTTCGTCGTCACTCGTGCCATACGGTCACAACTCCAACTCGTCGGCTACGGCATGCAACATGGCGGCCACCTTGGTGGCGAGCTTCGGATCAGGGTAACGGCCCCGGCGATAGCCGTTGCCGATAGTGTCTAGCAGTTTGATGAGATCCTCG
>JAIRRM010000140.1 GCA_031255975.1 Propionibacteriaceae bacterium
CTGGATCGCGGGCGCGAATTGGAGTTCACCCCGGACTACATGCGTCACCGCTACCTCAACTGGGTGGAGGGGCTGAACGGTGACTGGCTGGTGAGTCGGCAACGTTTCTTCGGAGTGCCGTTCCCCATCTGGTATTCGCTTGATGCCACCGGCGAACCGGATTGGGAGCACCCCATCGTGGCGCACGAGAGCGCGCTGCCGATTGACCCGATGAGCCAACCGGCCCCCGGCTTCACCGAGGAACAGCGTGACGTGCCCGGGGGGTTCACCGCTGACAAGGACGTGATGGACACCTGGGCCACGTCCAGTCTGACGCCGCAGATCGGCTGTGGCTGGGGAGTAGACGACGAACTGTTCGGCCTCACCTTCCCGATGGACATCGCCCCTGAGGCCCATGACATCATCCGTACCTGGCTGTTCACCCGCGTGGTGCGCTCGCACCTGGAGCACAACGCGCTGCCTTGGAAACGCGCCACCATCTCCGGATTCGTGGTAGACCCCGACCGTAAGAAGATGAGCAAATCCAAGGGCAACGTGGTGGTGCCCACCGAGATTCTGGACAGATTCGGATCGGACGCGGTGCGTTGGCGCGCCGCCATGGCCAAGCCTGGCGCGGATTCGCCGTTCGATGAGAGTCAGATGAAGGTGGGACGACGCCTGGCGGTGAAGGTGCTGAACGCCTCAAAGTTCGTGCTGGGGCTGGGTTCGCCGGAGGCGGCGAATGCGGTCACCGCGCCGGTTGATCTGGCGTTGTTGGCCTCGCTACGCGCGGTGGTCTCACGCGCCACCGAAGCCTTCGAGGCCTACGACTACACCACCGCGCTGGAGGCCACCGAGGCGTTTTTCTGGAGCTTCTGTGACGACTACCTGGAGTTGGTGAAGGAGCGCGCCTACGGTGCCGTCGGTGCGGCCGCTGGAGCGTCGGCCCGAGGTGCGTTGCAATGCGCGCTCTCAATCGTGCAACGGTTGTTCGCCCCATTCCTGCCGTTCGTCACCGAGGAGGTGTGGAACTGGTGGCAGGCCGGTTCGGTGCATCGTGCGCCGTGGCCGAGAACGAGTGAGCTTCCCGCTAGCGGCGACCCCGCGTTGACCGATGCGGTGGCCACCGCGCTCGTCGGCATCCGGGGTGCCAAGAGCGAAGCCAAGGTGTCGATGAAAGCCGAGGTGGCGCGGGTGGTGTTCACCGGCGATCCCGCCGTGCTGGATCTGCTGCGCTCAGCCGAAACCGACCTCCGCGCCGTCGGGGGCATCAGCGGCGATGTGGCGTACGTGGCGGGTTCCGGGGCGCTTGTCGTGGCCGTCGAGTTGGCTCCAACCGGCTAGCCAAGCCATCGCGCTCTCCGCGGCGCCTCCCCCGTACGGCGTTTCGCTGGTCGTATCGTGAGGGTTGTACCCCATCAAACCGCGTCGTGTGGTTTTACTCGTGGAATGCCGTAGCCAACCAGGCTTTTAACGTATCCACATCGTTGGGAAGGTCGATCACCCGTTGCGAATGTTCCAGCAATCCGCCGAATCGCTCGGGTACCGGCGGGTCAAAGCCGACGGCTTCACGAATGGTAGCGGCGAACTTAACCGGCAGCGCAGTTTCATAGGCGATCACCGGGGTGGTCACCTCGCCTGTCGCCAGCATTTTGCGCGCCACATGCACCCCGGCGGCGGTGTGCGGATCAATGAGTATTTGATGCTCGCGCCAACTACGGGCGATGGTAGCCACCCGGTCGGCGTGGCTAGAGGCACCCGCGACAATGCCGTAACGCTCCCGCTGCCGCCGGAACTCCATCTCGCCGGAAAGGTCGAAAAACCCACTCTCCGCCTGGGTGAACAGCGCCGCGGTGCGCTCCGGGTCACGCCCCACCAGGTCAAAGACGAAACGCTCCAGATTTGACGCCTTAGAGATGTCCATGGACGGGCTGGAAGTGGCGTACGTCTGGGCAGAACCCCGTGGCCGGTACACCCCGCTGCTGAAGAACTCCTCCAGCACATTGTTCTCGTTGGTGGCCAGTAGCAACTCGGCCACCGGTAGCCCCAACTGCTTGGCGACGTGCACACTGAGAATGTCGCCAAAGTTTCCGGTGGGTACCGCGAAGCTGACCGGCGTCAATTCACCCGCCGGAACCACCTGCAACCAGGTGGCGAATGCGTACACCACCTGTGCCAATAAGCGAGCCACATTGATGGAGTTCACCGCCCCGATGTGATGGGCAGCCTTGTAAGCGGCGTCACCGTTGACGGCCTTCACCAGATCTTGACAGTCGTCAAATACGCCGTCGATGGCGATGTTGGCGATGTTGGGATCGCAGATGTGATACATCTGAGCCCGCTGGAACGGCGTCATTCGGCCTCGCGGCGTGAGCATCGCCACTCGCACCCGGTTCAGGCCGCGTAACGCCTCCTCGGCGGAACTTCCGGTGTCGCCGGAAGTGGCTCCCAATACGGTGAGCCAGGTGTCGCGTCTGGTCAGCTCGTACTCGAACAGCCGTCCCAGCAACTGCATCGCCAGATCTTTGAACGCCGCGGTGGGGCCGTTCGAGAGATGCGCCAACCAGATGCCATCACTGCCCATCGGGGTGAGCGGGGTGACCGCGCGCGAACCGAACACGTCCTCGTGATATGCCTGGGCCGTCAAGGCACGCAACTCGGTTTCGGGCATGTCGGTGATAAACAACCGCAACACCTCATACGCCAACGCCGCGTAACCCCGCTCTGTCAGTAGCACCCGCCACTCGGCCAGGGTCGCGGCGCTCACCTGCGGGTAAGACTCCGGCACGTACAGCCCGCCGTCGGCGGCTAGCCCCTCCAGCAGCACGTCTCCGAACGCGACGGTGGCGGTGCCTCTGGTGGAGCGATAGCGCATAGGCACAAGGCTACCTGACGTCTTTACCCGACATTCCTCCCCTCTTAACTACCTTCCCTGTCGGCATCGGTTCCGCGTTATAGCCCAAACCATGTCGTATTTCGGACGGGATAGACTCATCTCATGACGAAACTCCGTCTCGCCACCGGTGTCGCGCTGACACTAACGCTGCTGTTGACCGGTTGTGCCAGCGAATCGCCGCAAGAATCAAATGTGGTGAAAACCGAAATCACCCGCACCACCCCACCGCCACCGGTGTTCTATTCCCCACTCACCGGGCGAGAGATCCTTAACGAGGCTATCGCCCAACGTCCGGTGCTGGCGGTGATAGTGGAAAATCTGCCGTATTCCCGGCCACAATCGGGTCTGATGGATGCCGGGGTGGTGTTCGAAGCCATCGCCGAGGCTGGTATTACCCGCTTTGTGCTGCTGTACCAGGAGACGGAGCCAGCGCTGATCGGGCCGGTGCGCAGCGCACGGCAGTACTTCATCGAGTGGATGCACGGATTCGACGCCGCCCTAGCCCGTTGCGGCGGCTCCCGGGAGGCGCGTAACTCCATGGCCAGCGGCGCATACGGCCTTGACTTCGACGAGATCACCCGCGAACCCGGTGCCTACTGGCGCGAGAGCGCCAAAGAGGCCCCGCACAACATGTACACCGATTACGCGCACCTACAGACGCTGCTCGCGGAATACGGCAAGACCAGTTCCGAGTTCACCTCGTGGCCACGCCAGGATGGCACCCCCGCCGCCGTACCCACCGCGAGCGTCATCGACCTCGACATCAGCTACGGCGAGTATCTCAACCACTACGAGTGGGATGCCGCCAGCAATACATATCTGCGCTGGCACGGCACCACGCCGCATCTGGATCGCGAGCAGGGCCAGGTACACCCCGATGTGGTAATCGCCATCCGGGTAGACGAATGGAGCGTAGATGAGGGCGATGGGGTGCGACAGCGCATCGCCACCTCTAGCAGCGGTTCGGCGTACATCTTCCAAAATGGCACTGTGGTTGAAGGCACCTGGGTGAAGACCGACTCTGCCAGCAACATCCGTTTCGTAACCGACACCGGCTTGGACATCCCATTGAATCGGGGCCAG
>JAIRRM010000172.1 GCA_031255975.1 Propionibacteriaceae bacterium
ACCGTGCCATCGGACGGGGTGGCACCCGGTTCCAGGGAAGCGTCTGGGCCGGGGGTGGTAGACGGAGTGGTCGAGGGGGCGACTGTCGGCGGCGCAACGTACGAATAGTCGTAGGTGTACACGGTGCGGAACGTCAGTTTGGCGGTTTGACCCACCAACTCCACCAGTTCGGTGGGATTGATGTTCGGTGCCTGGATTTCAATTTGACTGATACCGGCCTGCTGCACGCTGGTCTCACCGACGCCTAGTGAGTCCACCCGCTCTCGGATGATGCCCACGGCCTGATCCATCGCCTCGGCCCAGTTCTGTTCCAGTTTCTCATCACCGGGGCCAGGGCTGGGCTGAGCGGGGGGATCACCACCAGGTGACACCGACGGGTCGGAATCCGAGGTGCTGCTGGTGGGGGCTGGGGCCTGCGGTCCGCTCCCCTCCGCTTCTCGCGCGGTCAGCGTAACGGTGGTGCCACCGCGCAGATCAAGGCCGAGCCGCGGCGTCCAGGTGCCGGCGATGGCCATGACAGCGTAGATAGCCACGATGACCAGCGAGAAGACGACCAGCTTTGGCCGAGGAAGGTAGTTTTTGGTTATCTGTGCCACGAGTCTGCTCTCAGCTTTCGCTCGGCGTTCCCTCGATCATGCCAGCGGGAGGCTCCAACTCGGAATCAGATTCGGAGTCGGAATCGGAGTACTCAAACTCCTCGTCATCCGGCCCGAGCACCTTGATGACGACCTGTTTCAGCGCGGTCACCTCAACGCCGGGAGCCAACTCGACCACCAACTGCGCATCGCCCACGGCACGGACGGTGCCGATGATGCCGGCGCTCAACATCACCCGGACGCCGGGGGTTAGTGCCTCGACAACACGGCGCTGCTCGTCTAAGCGCTTCTTATTCGGCCTAATCATCATGAAGTAGATAATGGCGCCGAACAGCGCCACGTACAGCAGCCAGGAGTACTGCTGTAAAAATGCCTGGGTATCGAGAAGTATGAGGGCGTCGAGGTTCATGTTGACCCTTGTCTAGGCGGGCAACGCGGGCAGGCGCACGCGGCGCGCCGAAGCGGCGCACCTAGTGATTCTAGCCAACGCCACGCCTCATGCCTAGTTCATAACCGTTTCCTGAAGGGCGCGTTCTTCGCAAACCAGACGAAACCGCAGAACTGGGGCTCACCCGAACAGAGCAGGGGTGTCGGTGGCGGGCGGGGCGAGGCCGAGATGACGCCATCCGGCGGCGGTCGCCACCCTCCCCCGCTGGGTACGCATCAGGAAACCGAGCCGCACCAAAAACGGTTCGGCGACCTCCTCAATGGTCTCCGCTTCCTCGCCGACACTCATCGCCAAGGTGACAAGCCCCACCGGGCCGCCGGCAAAACGGTTACACACCGCCTGTAACACCGCCCGGTCGAGACGATCCAGGCCCAGTTCGTCCACTTCGTACAACTCCAGGGCCGCCCGGGCGACCGCAGCGGTGATTACGCCGGAGCCACGTACCTCGGCGAAATCGCGTACCCGTCGCAGCAGTCGATTGGCTATCCGTGGAGTGCCGCGGGAGCGGGACGCCACCACCAACGCCGCCTCGTCGTCGATGGCAACAGCCAGCATCGCGGCAGAACGTTTCACGATGCCACGCAGCGCTGGGGTTTCGTAGAAGTCGAGAGTGGCGGTAAATCCGAAACGGTCACGTAACGGCCCCGGCAGCAACCCAGAACGGGTGGTGGCCCCCACCAGGGTGAACGGTGGAATGTCGATGGGGATGGCGGTAGCTCCAGCCCCTTTACCGACCACCACATCCACTCGGAAGTCCTCCATGGCGAGATACAGCATCTCCTCGGCGGGGCGCGACATCCGGTGTATCTCATCCAAAAACAGCACTTCGCCTTCGGCGAGCCCCGAGAGAATCGCCGCCAAATCTCCGGCGTGTTGAATGGCTGGGCCGGAGGTGATGCGCAGTGGCACCCCCAGCTCTGCGGCGATAATCATGGCCAGCGTGGTCTTGCCCAACCCCGGCGGGCCGGAGAGCAACACATGATCGGGGGTGGTACCGCGCGCCTTGGCGGCCTGTAATACCAGCCCGAGTTGATCCGACACCCGGGGTTGTCCATCGAATTCGGCAAGAGTGCGTGGGCGCAGCGCGGCTTCGGCCACACGCTCATCGGCGTGAGGCATCGGGTCGAACGGGTTATCCATCACCGCCCAGCCTACTGGCTAGTGCCGCGCCAACGTTTGCAGCGCGGCCCGCATCAATTCGCCAATGGTGTGATCAACCGCGAGTGGGGCCACCTGTTCGGCGGCGCTTTCGGCGTCCTTCTGAGTCCAACCGAGCCCCTGCAAACCGCCGATCACCTGGCCGCGCCACACCTCATCGTCACCGGCGGTCGCCGTAGCGGCACCATCGGAACCTTCACCCAGCCCCAGGCTAAGTACCTTGTCCTTCAGTTCGATGACGATTTTCTGCGCCCCCTTTTTTCCGATGCCGGGCACCTTGGTGAGCGCCAGCAGGTTTTCGGTACGGATCGCGCCCACCAGGTCGGCCGGAGTCAACACCGACAGCGCCGCCAACGCGGTACGCGGCCCCACCCCGGACGCGCTGAGTAGCAGTCCAAACGCCTCTCGTTCCAACTCGGTGGCGAAGCCGTACAGCGTCAGCGAATCCTCCCGCACGATCAGCGCGGTGTGCAGCGTCGCTTCGGCCCCAATATGACACAACGCTGCGGCGTCGGGGTTCACCAACACCTGGAACCCGACTCCGCCCACGGACAGCACCACACTGGTAGCGTCCGCCGTCAACACTTCACCTTTGAGCGCCGCGATCATCCCGCCTCCTTCGCACTCCTGCTTCTCATCAGTTGAGCATCCTGGCTTTGCGCCTGAGCCACCAACTGCGCGTATCGATTGGTGGCCCCACCGCGCCAGAGATGGGTAAGCGCCAACGCCACCGCATCTGCGGCGTCTGCCGGTTGCGGCGCTTTGTCGAGACGCAAGATGCGCAGCACCATCTCGCCGATCTGTTTCTTATCCGCCCGTCCGGAACCGGTGATGGCTGCTTTCACCTCGGTCGGGGTATGCAGCGCCACCGGGATTCCAGCCTTCGCCCCCACCAACATGGCGATACCAGCCGCCTGAATGGTGCCCATCACGGTCATCAGGTTGTGTTGCGCGAAAGCCCGCTCCACCGCCACCGCGTCGGGTTGAAACTCCAGCACCCACTCGGTGATGCCCTGCTCTATCTGCAACAACCGCTGCTCGTGGGACGCGGTGGCTTCGGTGCGTACCACGCCCACCGCGACCAACGTCGGCTTCCCGCCGAGCGCCTGATCCACCACCCCGATGCCGCAGCGAGTCAGCCCTGGGTCAACCCCGAGCACGCGCACTTGGCTCAGTCCTCGTCCTCCAAGGCGGCTTCCACGGCCTCGGAGTATTTGACGTTGGTGTATACGTTCTGCACGTCATCCAGATCATCCAGCGCGTCGATGATACGTTCCAACTTCTGCGCCTGCTCCACCTCGGTGACCTCCTGGTCGAACGAGGCCACAAACGCCACGTCGGCGGATTCGTAATCGATACCGGCGGCCTGGATCGCCTTGCGTACCTCCACCATCTCGGACGCATCGGTGGTGAGTGTGAACCCCTCGCCTTCGTCGGAGATCTCCTCCGGCATCGCCTCCAAGGTGGCTTCCAAAATGTCGTCCTCGGTGAGCGTCTTGCCGTCCTGCTTCTTGGCGATCTCAATGACACCCTTACGGGAGAACAGCCGCTGTACCGAGCCGCCATCAGCCAAGGTGGCACCGTTACGGGTGACGGCCACCCGCACATCGGCGAACGCCCGATTGCGGTTATCAGTAAGGCATTCGATGAGAATAGCGACGCTAGCAGGGCCGTACGCCTCGTACATGATGGTGTCGTAATTCACGCCATCGGCTCCGGCACCGGAGCCGCGCTTCACTGCACGGTCGATGTTGTCGGCGGGCACCGAGTTCTTTTTGGCCTTCTGGATAGCGTCGTAGAGCGTCGGGTTACCTCCGGGGTCGCCACCACCGACACGCGCCGCAACCTCAATGTTCTTGATTAGCTTGGCGAATAGCTTGCCGCGCTTCGCATCGATAGCCGCCTTCTTGTGCTTCGTGGTAGCCCATTTGGAGTGACCGCTCATGTGATCGCCCTTTCTTCAGGTTTTACGGCTATCAGTGTAGCCGGGTCACTCACCAGAGCGGCCATCAAGATAGCGAAACCGCACCAGAGCGTCATCTGGGGTATAGCCGGAGCGCCGGAAAAAATCCAGCGCCAACTCCCGGTAGTCGGTGTCCACCCCCAAACCGGCTTGTGACAGCCCCGCCTGCCAAAAGGAACATATCGAAGCTTGCAACAGCGCCGTACCGACACCGTGATGCCTGGAACCAGGAGCGACCCCCAGCCGCACCGTCCAGCCCTCGTCCGGAAAGTCACCCTCACCCGATA
>JAIRRM010000173.1 GCA_031255975.1 Propionibacteriaceae bacterium
CGTACCTCATGCTGTGATCGCGCCCGAGAACCGGCAAGCCACCGGGGCTCGCTTCGATGAGCCTCCTGGCGTCTTCGACAACGGCGATAAAACAGACGAGACGGAACAATCGACTGAAACGCGCCGCGGCATCCCGTTACCAACGATTTCAGAATCGGAAGCCGATGCCAGCGCTAACACACTTGCGCTGCTGGCAGTCGTCGGCCCCATTGGGACAGGTGTGGCGGCGACACTGGCGGCGGCTGTGGCCGTACGACGAAAGCGGCGTCTCGATCAGCGTCCAATCGGTAAAGCACTGCCGCCATTACCGCCAAAGTTGGCGCGCCTGGAACAGGCGCTGGATATGCGCGGCGCGATACGTCCCGATCTGGTGCCGTCCCCTGACGCTGGTGACGCTGGTGACGCTGGTGACGCCAACGCTGTGTTTGTGACCCTCGGCACCGATAGCGACAACCAGACAATCGAGTTCGACCTGGGCGGGGCCGGGCTGGTGGAGATCATCGGCAACCCCACCTTTTCCGTCGGGATGCTCACCGCCCTGGCGGCCCAGTTCATCGGTGGTACCGCCCCAAACGCCGACGTGACGTACGTGGGTACCCAAGCCAACTGGTTACGCGACCTTGACGATTCCCGGTTGACGGTGATGTCCGATTCCGCTCAGGCGATGCGCAATCTGCACGCGCTGCTGCGGGCTCGCATCGACTCGGTTACAGACACCGCACAGGTGCCCGTGGTATTCCTATTTGAGAGCGCGCCGCCGACCCAGATTCCGCGTGGGTTTGAGGCCGCGAACGTAAGCATCATCGTTATTCGCGAGCAAGGGGTTCCCGTCGCCGACCACGTAATCTGCGTGGCGAGCGAGAGTTCCGCGACGCTGATGACCGACGGGCTTGTGGTGTCGTTCGCGCCTGGGCTCGCCACTTCGTCCGTACGCGACCAACTACAAACCCTCACGGCGCGGTTGGCCGATACCGCATATGTGCCCGCCCATTGGTGGAGCGTGGCGGATGCGCCGGTCGATGGGGAGAGTTCCCCTACCAATACCACCGTCATCGATGGCACGATGGTTGAAGTCCCGGCAGTGGCAGTTGTTCCGCCCAGCGACGTGGACGGAACGACATTCCGAGGGGAGGCCATGTTCGGCGACCGTCCGTATCTGCAACTGCTGGGCCCGGTGATTCTCGCGGGTGCCAGGGGTGAGGTGCCCGCGCGCGCCGCAAAGCAATGTGCGGAGTACTGCGCTTGGATCATGCTCCACCCCGGTGCGACGTCGCTCGACATGTCCCGCGATTTGCTGGTGGCCGAAGGCACCCGCCGCTCCAACATGAGCAGGCTACGAGCCTGGCTCGGCACCACCGCCGACGGCGAACAGTACCTTCCCGACGCCTACTCCGGGCGTATCGAACTGCACAGCCACATCTCAAGCGACTGGGAGCACTTCAGGCTGCTCACTGCCGGTGGTATCAATCGCACCGCAGATGACGCGCTACGGGCGGCGCTCTCGCTGGTGCGGGGCGCGCCTTTCTCCGATGCGGTACCGGGTTCTTGGCGTTGGGTGGAGCCGTGGCGCGTCGAGATGGTGTCGCAGATACGGGATGCCGCAGCAGAACTGGCGGGTCGGGCCTTGGAGCATCATGATGCCACCTTGGCGCGCTGGGCGGTGGAGCGGGGCACTGCGGCGGTCGGTTTGGATGATGAGGTGCTGCTGACTCTCAAGGTGCGTATCGAGCAGGCGTGCGATAACCGTCACGAACTGAGCCGGTTGGTGTTGCAGATCACTCGGCGTTCTCGCCAGTTGGGGGAGGATCTTTCGGATGCCATGGTGGATTTGCTACGGGAGGTGGTGGAGACGGGCGTCAGGGCTTAGTAACCCAGGGGCTACCTTTATCGAAATCGGCGCGGTAAGCGGCGCTGGCGTGTCCGAACCACGCTGTTCCCAACAGTAGGAAGGCCGCCAGCCCCAGGTATACCGGCAGGCTGAGCCCGGTGGTTGGGGCGAAGATAGCGGCGAGCAGCGCGCCCAGCACCAGAGCCACGTTATTGATGATGTCGTACAGCATGAACACCCGTCCGCGGTACTCGTCTGAGATGTGCGCCTGAGTGAGTGTGTCGGTATAAACCTTGACCGATTGGACGCACACCCCGTTGAGCAGCGCTGCTATCACGAGCGTGGGGCGAACCAGCACGGAGCCAGGCAGCGCTTGGACTAGGGCGCTGCACGCCAGCACGGCGAGCATCGCGTTCCGCACTCTCAGCCGCGCGGCGATGATCGGTGCCGCCACTCCACTTAACGCGAAGCCAACGCCGGAGGCGATGAACCATACCCCCATGTCGGCGATGGCATCGCTTAAGTCATCGGCTTGATGGAAGGTGTTGCGGTACGCCAGGATGGTCACGGTCATCAACACGCCGTAGCCGGTGCGTTCTAGAGCGACGGCGCTCAGTCCTTGCACCACGATGGGCCGGGACTTGAGGTGATGTAACGCGGCCATCGCGCCCACCCAAGCATGGGCGAGCAGTTGCCGAAAAGACGGCGACGGCTGGGGAGGAACCGGGGTGTGTGCTGCCTCCACCGGGATGTGTGCCGCCTCCAGGGGAGGCACGTCCGCTGGCGATGTCAGCGGTACGGGTTGGGTTGTCGGGCCCAATTCGTACCGGCCAATACGCGCTAACAACGCCACCGATACGGCGAACGTTAACGCCGCCGTACCAAAGATGATGGCGTCGGCGGTGTTGGTGGACAACGCGGTATCAAAAACCACCCGGATGACTCCAGCGACGATTCCCGCCATCACCAGGGTGATCGGCCCGATGACCGGCATCAGCGACGAGGCGTGCAGGTATTCGTTCTCGTCCACGGTATCGGCCAGCCCGGCCGCCAATCCCGCCAGCACGAAGCGATTGAGGCTCATCACCAGCAGCAACAGCACATATACGGCGACGGGCTCTGCGGCAGAATCCGAGGTATCAAGCACCTGCCAGGCGACCACGGCGCACAGCAAAGTGCGAACAATATCGGTGCAGATCGCGGAGCGTTGCCGGGGCCACCGGTCGAGCAGCGGGGCCACGAACGGCGCGATGAACGAGAATGGCAGGTAGTTAATGGCCAGTACGGTGACGATGGCCCAGCCGTTCGGTTGATGCTGTGGGCTGAACAGCGCGTACGCCAGCATACCGACCTGCACCAGCCCGTCGCCCAATTGGGTGGCGACCCGCACGCCCAGTAGGCGGCGGAAGGCACGGTGGCGGAGCAACGCCCGTAGCGAACGCAGTAACTCCATCGGTACCTCCGGCGACCCGTCTCTGGGCGCCCACTCTAGCCGGTGCCAGCGGTTATTACCTTCTACCGGCTAGACTGTGGTTATGAAGAAGATCCTGTTCCTCGCCCTCGCATTCTTCGCTGTGCTCGTGGGTTTCTCCGCTGTGCGGGCCAAGCTGGATGCTGACGCCGAAGCTAAACTGTGGGCCGAAGCCACTGATTCTGTGCTCTGACAGATCCACCTACTAGGGCTGCGCCACCCTCACCAGAGCCACCGTTTTCGTGTGGCCGTTGAGGGTGGCGTTGCCGTCTTCGGTCGGTTTTCCGGACAACACTCGGTCTTTTCGGACAACACCGGAGTGTTCCGGACAACACCTGGCCATAGCGGGACAACACCCGGCCTGCTACGGACAACACGTAGGTGCAAACGGACAACATATTGGGGTGTCCGGACAACACTTTTGAGGTCATTTTGGCCGCAGTATTTCGGGTATGCAGCTCACATACCTGATCGATAAGGCTGGCGAGTCCGGTTCCGTCGCGGCCCTGCCGCTAGTAGATCCCAATCCTGACATCGTGGTGGCCCGGCTCCGCTCGGGCGACGATACGGCTGCGCTCGAACTTGTCGCGCGCGCCCAAGCTGGTGATAGGGCGGCTGGCGAACTGGTGCTGGCCGCCCTCGGCCCGCGTCTCGCTTGGCAATGTCGCCGCGATCCGTTCCACACCCTCGCTGACTATCAGGCGGCGGCGTGGGAACGCATCATGCGGCATCCCATCGCCAGACGACGTAACAGCGTGCTCATCAATATCGCGCTTGACGCGTTGAAAATCCTTTCACGGGAAAGGGCTGCCACACTGCGCGAAATACCCGTCGCCGAGGTTCCGGAACCGCGCCATTCCAACCGTGTCGGCCAAGATGAATTGCCGTTCGCAGGACAGATCATCGACCTCGCCGCCAGACGACGGCTGGTGCCCGCCGCTTCGATTCCGGTGCTGCGTAGCGTCTACACCAAAGGACTCAGTTCCGTTGCCGCCGCCAAACTGCATGGTATGACCCCGGAGATGGTGCGTTATCGCTGTTCTGCGGCTATTAAGGTGTTGCGGAAGCACCGCGAAGAACTGTTACAGGATGCGGCGTAGTGTCCGTCTGGCCGTGGAACTGCCCGCCGACTACCATGGGGTGTGGTCTACCGCGACTAATTGGGCGTGGTGGGTTACGGCGAGATCGCATAGTGGACTAGTGCAGCCGCCTTGAAAGCGGCCGAGGGTAAAACCTCCCAGGGTTCGAATCCCTGTCTCGCCGCGTGAGTAACACAGTTGAGCGCTACGCGTTACGTGAACCGGTGCCGATCAGGACGGTGCCCGGCACACTGGTGGTGCTGGCCGCCGGTATCTACTTCGTACAGCGGTTCACTTGGGAAGACGGTGGCGTCTTCCGCACTGCGGGTTTCGTCATGATCGCCTTGGGTATCATCTTCCCGATACTTATCGTCGTGAAGATGTTTCTGAATGTGGTGCGTATTGAACTGAGCGACGAGGGCATCACGGCAAAGGGCCCCAAAGTCAATGGCAGTATGCGCTGGGAGGATGTGACCAACTGGGCGGTCGATCCGAAAGGCTCCGGCTTGGTGCTGGTTTCCGATGAGAAGCGGCTCAAGATCATCTCACCCAACGGTCGTGGCGACGCCGATGTGTTCGCATTGGGGGAGGTGGTAGACGAATACGTTTCGGCCGCCCGGGCACATTTGGGGGGACGTGCTCCAGGCCGTGCACAAACCGGTGAACGTGTCCAAGTGGATCCAGATAGTGATTTCGGCTTCGACAACTAAACCGCGTAGTCTTGTCCACTGTCACGGAGGCGTCGCCTAGTCGGTCTATGGCGCCCGCCTGCTAAGCGGGTTGGGGTCTCAAAGCCCCTCGCGGGTTCGAATCCCGCCGCCTCCGCAAAGGGTTGGGGGGGTCGTGCTTTGCACGGCCCCCCAAACCCTTTCTTGCGAAGTCGCGGCGGCGGGATTTGAAAGAATGGCGCCCGTAGGGTGTCGTTTCGGGCGGTCATGAGGAAGCCCGGTGGGCTTCCGATTGAGGCCCCCTCGAATCCCGCCCGTGGCAGACCGGCATGGTGTCGTCGTGGTGGATGCTCCGCTGAGGTTTCTGAGATTCCGGCTCGGGGGCCGGAATGACGGGGGGTTGCCACGGTGGGTGGCTGGCGGGGGTTTCTGGGGATTTCG
>JAIRRM010000183.1 GCA_031255975.1 Propionibacteriaceae bacterium
TTTTGTTCCGTCAGCGTGATTTGGCACGTTTCCGTAGTCTTTACAAGCAAGGCAAGTAGGCCGATAAGAACGAAAAAGAACCCCACTATTGCGACCACTATGGCCCAGACAGGAACGAACTTTCGTTCAATTGTTATATGCGAGGTACCATCCGCATTAGTTTTTGTGCCGTCAAAATAGCCCCCGGGTGCCCCGGACGAGACCGCCATTAATCTTGCATACACCTCTTGACGACTGGCCTGCGTGGACACTTCTAAGGCGATTTGCCTCCCTGGATTTGCCATATGATTCCCCTCCTTTATTTTGTGTATCTTTCAATATCATGTGCATTTTACGATACAAGAACACCATTCAAATGCACTATCACCAAGTGTAAGCGCAACCGCCTATACCGTTGCGCGTTTTAACCTACATCGTTGCGCGTTTTAACGCAGCCACACATAATTCTTAGTCTCTGTTCTTTCCGCCGCTACCAAGAGACACCCTTTTTCGATCCCTTTCCAACGGTCATAACGGCGTAGATCGACCGCCCACGCTGTCTCTAATGCAAAATACTGCAAGCCAGCAAGACGGTGCCATACTCACGCCTCGTTCTGCACCGGTCAGCACCGATGAGATCACACCCTCTGAGGTTGCCCAAGCTACCCGCTGGCCCCTTCATTCCCATTAGGCTCAGCAGATGCTGCCCTGCACAATGAGCGGTGGATATTGTCAGACTCTTGAATCGCCGCATCAATCAACGAATCCAACCGGTTTAGCGAGACCCATACCAACCCAGATTTCGCGCTCACAATTATGTGAGGCACCTCGTGTCGCGCCCATATCGGCACGGAAGCCGATAACCACCCGGCAGGCCCACCCACACAGGCGGCAGGCAAGGCCGCGACCCCGCACCGACAGTAAGCGACGCCGTACAACCCGCGAAAGAGCAGCTCATAGCTCTCCTACGCCTGCAATGGTGCCCATACCGCTGCCGCGTCGAGCAACTTCAACGCTCGCGTTGCGACGTCTCATACATCGCCGATGTCCGCGACACGCACCCCCAACTTGCTCGCCGTTTCCAGCAATTTGCGATCACCGCTTATGAACACCGTGTCCGTACCAGAGACGGCCTCCACCGAGGCGGCGTGAACGGCGTCTGCGCCACGTAAGCCGTACACCGCGGCGATGGCACCAGCACGGTCACAGATGACACGATCTGCCGAGGCCATCGCCACCTTGCGGAGTCGAGATCGTAAAGCTTTGCTGCATCGCACATATTCCCCGTCGCCCAGTCTGCCCATCCGATGAGCCTGCCCAAGCGCAGCGTAAGCCTCGGCCACCAGGAACGTGGAAGACACTTTGGTGTCGCATTCCTCCCACAATTTGGTACAGCGAACGCTCGCAGGTTCTGCAAGTAGCAACGGAATGACAGCCGAGGTGTCAAAATATCCGATCACCAGCGACGCTCCCGGATCATCTCGCTAACCCACTGTTGATCCTCCGGCGGCAGCGCAAGCGGCGGCTCCCATGCCTCATCCGGGCCGGAATCTTCCGGCAGTTCGATAATCCCCTCACGTACCAACCGCTCGAAGTTAGACTCACCCGTCAGCGGCAGCAGTCTGGCCACCGGACGCCCGTTCTCGGTGAGCGTGAAGCTGTAGCCGTCTTTCACCCGATCAATGTATGACGAAAGCTTGGCGCGCAATTCGCGTAGCCCCACCCCATCAGGGACGGCTTCAGTTGTAATACGAGGCATAGTCAAAGTGTACACTTTATGACTCCTTTCCGACGTTCGACCGTCATACGCCGACCACGTCACACTTATCTCTAGCGCGAAATGCCGCGAATCGGCCAGAAATCTTCCGCCTGGGGATAACTATTTCGCCGCGCGCATCCTGTGGATAACCCCGTAGATCACAGACTGAAGCCATTCCACGGCGAGTGACCTAGGATGGAGCCCATGCCAAAAGTCGCCATCATCGGCACCCGTGGGTACCCCAGCTACTACGGCGGATTCGAGACATGCGTACGCAATTGGCGCCGTATCTTGCCGAACACGGCTGGGCCGTCACCGTATATGGTCGCCCTGGGGCGGTGCGACAAGACGACCCAGAACGTGACCCGCGGGTGCGATCAGTGCTGACCAGAGGTATTGAATCCAAGTCAGCCAGCACTTTGACATATGGACTGACTTCAGCGCTCCACGCGATCGGGCACAAACCAGACGTGGCACTAATCATGAACGTAGCGAACGGCTACTGGATTCCATTGCTCAGGTTGCGCGGCATCCCGGTGCTCATCAATGTGGATGGCATGGAGTGGGAGCGCGCCAAATGGGGGCGACTGGCGAAACTGGTGTTCCGAATCGGTGCCAAACTCAGCGCCCGATTCGCCAACCGCCTGGTATTCGACGCCGAAGCGATCGCGCAACGCTGGCGCACAGAGTTTTTCAAGGACGGCGCAGTCATCGCGTACGGCGGCGACCCGATCAGTGAACTCCCGGTGGAACCCGGTCTGACACATCGCGGCTACGCGCTAGTGGTTGCCCGCTTTGTGCCCGAGAACACCATCCCTCAGTTCATCACAGCCGCCGAACAGATCAGTCAAACACATGACGTGGTATTTGTCGGCTCCAGCGGCTACGGTGGCGAGATGGAGGCCCAGGTGCAGGCGTTGGTGGATACCAACCCACGAGCGCACTGGTTCGGCCACGTATCGGATGACACCCGGCTACACGCATTGTGGCAACACGCTGGGGTGTATTTCCACGGACACAGCGTCGGGGGTACCAACCCGGCACTGGTGCAGGCCATGGCCTGTGGCGCACCAATCGTCGCCAGAGACACAGTGTTCACCCGGGAGGTGTTGGCCGACACTGGGCGCTTCACCGGCCCAGCCCCGGCAGACATCGCCGCCGCCTGTCTGGCGGTGCTGAACAACCCAACTGAGGCTGACCGGCTGGCTGATGCCGCCAAGGCGCGCGCCGCTGAGGCGTACACCTGGGAGAGCGTTAATGCGGCCTACGAGCGGGAGCTGGCCCATCTGGCTCAAAGCTGACGCCCCACCCGGCGGGGTCAGCATAATCACCCTCAGGCATCTGTTCGCCCGAGACTGCTTTGACCGCAACAACAAAACTCACTTTGGCGTTGGAACGGCGACCGCACTAGGCGCACACTCCCCACATGCACTCTGCAGAACAATATCCGGCGTTACGAAGCCAGACCAGACGCGCTGTGACTGCTTGAACCGCTTACTGTGAAAGTCAACAATCGGCATAGCAGCCTCCTCCTGGTTCGCATATTCACCACGATCAGCAAAGCCACGAGAACCCAAGCCCATGGCATCCCGATGACGTTGTTACACTGGGCCATCGCAGGAAGCGCAAGCAAGCAACTACTCGCGGGAGCGCCCGCTCCTTCGTGCCGCCAAACCCACCCATATGGCGTCCGCCAGAGCACAAAGACACACCATGCCGCAGGTATAACCAGGCCCCCTAAACCGAATTTCCACATCACCTCGAATGCCTGGACATTGCTCGTTATAGGAACCCAGCGACTTCTGTCAGCCATGTAATAAGCTTCCGTGACGTCGCCGCCGAAGATTAGCAGCCAAGGGCCGTTGCCCGCCCTCACCGTAGCAATGTCCCGGAGGCGGATCCCGAGACTGCTCGCCTCCTGCGTGTTCACCAGCAGCAGCCAGCGCACTGTGAAATAGAGGGCTAACCCCCCACGGCAACGCTTGGGTCACGAAACGCAATAGGGCTGCTCGGATACGTTCGACACCGCCCATGCCAGAGCGACTATCAGGATCACCACCGCCGACACGGTGTCGAGAGCCAATATGATCGACACCAACAGCACGCTCAACAGCCAGCGGCGCAGCGCTGTAGCGGAACAGGCCAGCAGAGTCAACAGCAG
>JAIRRM010000210.1 GCA_031255975.1 Propionibacteriaceae bacterium
CGATAGCCGCCGTTGGGTCGGCAATACCCTGCCCGGCGATGTCGGGGGCAGAGCCATGAATTGGCTCAAACATGCTGGGGTATTTACGCTCCGGATTTATGGAACCGCTAGCTGCCAGCCCGATACCCCCGGTGACGGCAGCCGCCAAGTCGGTGATGATGTCACCGAACAGGTTGTCAGTGACTATGACATCAAAGCGTGCCGGGTTGGTGACAAACTGAATCATGGTGGCATCCACATGCAGGTAGTCGGTTTCCACACCAGGAAATTCCGGCGCGATTTCGTTTACGATGCGTTGCCACATTGCGCCAGCATTAGTAAGCACATTATGTTTATGAACCAGCGTCAACTTGCCATTACGTTTTGCCGCCCGTTGAAAAGCATCGCGCACCGCACGCGCCACACCGGTGGCGGTGTTTACGCTCACCTCGGTGGCCACTTCGGCGGTGCCGCCTTTACGCAACGAGCCACCGACGCCACAGTAAAGCCCCTCGGTGCCTTCGCGCACCACTACGAAATCGATGTCTTTGCCGTCCACTACTTCGGGACGTAGCGGTGTCCAGACGCCGGGGTACAGCTTGGACGGACGCAGGTTGATGCCCTGGTCAAAACTGAAACGGATCTTCAGCAGTAGGCCTCGTTCCAACAGCCCGGACGGGATGGCTTTCGATCCCGGCGCGGCACCCACCGCGCCCAGGATAATGGCGTCGGCGCGCGACAATTCGTCTAGCACAGAGTCGGGCAGCACCTCGCCGGTGCGTTGCCAGCGCGCCGCCCCAAGGTCGTACTCAATGAGGTTGCAGGCGGTTTCGCCCATGACGGTTTTGAGCACCTTTACGGCTTCGGCGGTGACTTCCGGGCCGATACCGTCCCCAGGGATTACAGCGATCTCCATGCCCGGCACATTACCGATTTGTCCCGCTATTTGAGACAACGTCTTGCGATGCGGTCACTTTTTGGCCCGGACGCGCCACTTTCACGGTCGCGAGTTGGCTATGCTGACGTCTATGACGATGAGGTTCGAGACGCCATCCAATCCGACGTTCACGCCTGCCGAGCGGATCGCGGAGATTAACGCCGCCCCCGGTTTTGGGCAGTTTTTCGCAGACCACATGGCGATAGCGGAGTGGAATGTACGAACCGGGTGGGGCAATGACCGTATCGTCCCATACGGCCCACTGCCGATGGCCCCAGCCGGTGCGGTGTTCCATTACGCCCAAGAGGTTTTCGAGGGGTTGAAGGCGTATCGCCACGCGGATGGCTCGGTGTGGCTATTCCGTCCGGAGGCCAACGCGCGGCGGTTCCAGTCGTCCGGTGTCCGAATGGCTTTGCCGGAGTTTCCGGTGGAGGCTTTCCTCACCTCGGTACGGAATCTGGTGGCGTTGGAGGAGCGCTGGGTGCCGTCCAGCGGGGAGCAGTCGCTGTATATCCGTCCGTTCCTCATGGCCAATGAATCGTTTCTGGGGGTGCGCCCGGCGCAGGACGTCATCTACTGCTGCATCGTGGGCCCGGTCGGCGCGTATTTCGAGGGTGGGGTGCGCCCGGTGAACATCTGGGTGTCCAACCAGTACTCGCGGGTGGCCAACGGGGGTACCGGTGCCGCCAAATGCGGCGGCAACTACGCTTCGTCGCTGCTGGCGCAGGAGGTGGCATATGCCAACGGCTGCTCCCAGGTGTTGTTCACCGACAACTCCGAGCATCGGTTTGTCGAGGAACTCGGCGGCATGAACTTCATGATGGTGACCAAGGGTGGCGAGTTGGTCACCCCGGATTTGAACGGCAATATCCTGCCCGGCATCACCCGGGATTCACTGCTCAAACTGGCTCCGCAAGTGGGGTTGACGCCGGTGGAACGCCCCATCCGTATCGCCGAGGTGTACGCCGGAGTCGAATCAGGCGAGATAGTGGAACTGCTGGCGTGCGGCACCGCCGCCGTCATCACTCCGTTGGGCGCGTTGCACAATGGCGACAAGGTGTACCGTCCGGCCAACTCCGAGGCGCCACAGGGCATTGCACTACGTAACCTGCTGCTTGATATTCAATATGGCCGGGTGGCTGATCCATTCGGCTGGACCGAGAAAGTCGACTGATGTTTCAGGCCACCGCCTCATCGCCGTGGACGATGCGCGGCACCGACGGCGACGGTATCGGCCGCTGGGCGTCCGGCTTGACCGCTGTCGCGTCTTCACCAGTTGCCTCACGAGTGCCAACCGCCGTTTCAGCGGCCGGAGATACGGAGCGTTGACATGAACCCCACGATGCCGGAGCGTTTCTATCTGTTCGACACCACGTTGCGCGATGGTGCCCAGCAGGAGGGCATTCAGTTGTCCGTTGCCGACAAACTGCGTATCGCGGAACTGCTCGACAATCTCGGGGTGCATTTCATCGAAGGCGGCTGGCCGGGAGCTAACCCCGCCGACACCGAGTTCTTCGCCAGCGCAGCCCGAGAACTGAAACTCAATAACGCGCAGTTGGTGGCGTTCGGTTCCACCCGCAAAGTCAGGGGTAGCGCCGCCAAAGACAAGCTGGTACGGGCACTGGTGGATGCCGGCACCGAATGGGTGTGCATCGTCGCCAAATCACACGCGGGGCACGTGAGAGAGGCGCTGAAGACCAGCCTGGACGAAAACCTGGCGATGGTGGCCGACACGGTGGCGTACCTCAAAGAACAGGGCAAGAAGGTGATCGTGGATGCCGAACACTTCTGCGACGGCTACCTGCTCGACCCGGAGTATGCGCTGAGTGTGGTACGTACCGCGGCTGAGGCGGGGGCGACGAACGTGACGCTTTGCGACACCAACGGCGGGATGCTGCCCAGCCAGGTGTCAGACATCGTGAGCCGTACGTTGGCCATCGGTGTAGATCTCGGTATCCACTGTCACAACGACTCCGGGTGCGCGGTGGCGAACTCGTTGGCCGCCGTTGACGCCGGATGTGTGTTGGTACAGGGCACCATGAACGGCTACGGCGAACGCACCGGAAACCTCAACCTGGCCAC
>JAIRRM010000211.1 GCA_031255975.1 Propionibacteriaceae bacterium
TCCACGAGCAGCAGCTTGGTCATGGAGCAACTCTAGTTGGCAACGCCGACGTTTCCTGCGCGAAGGGGCGGCAGAACTAGCTAACCACCCTCCGACGCGGCGATAGCGATACCTTGCAACCTTCAGCGGCCATGAGCAACAGCGTCGCTATCGGAGGCAAACCCCGAAGTGCCCCCGGCAAAAACTTGCAAATTGATAACTAAGCGCCGATTGGGGCATTGGTTTGAAGCTTTAGCTGGCCTGGCCTGGATTTCTTGGTAGGCGCAGTCCCCGCCACAAAATGTTCGCAAGACAGGATGTACGTCGCAATGAAGGCACGGCATGTGGCACAATAGTTTGACTTGCCCGAGTGGCGGAATGGTATACGCGGTCGGCTCAAACCCGGCTGGTGGTGACACCTTGGGGGTTCGAATCCCCCCTCGGGCACGGGCGATTGAGGCAGGTGGGGCGGGTGTTTACTCATACTCCCTGGCCGATTGAGTCCATTGACCAAGACGAGGTTCGGAGAAGCTCCCTTGGGAGCACGGTGGTGTGCCGCCGCGATCCCCGAACCGGTGGGGAGGAGCGATGGAAAAGATCGCCGCTGAGGGGCATCCCGGCAATCGACCGCGCGTGTTGGTCGCCGAAGACGAGGCACTCATTCGACTTGACCTGGTGGAGTTGTTGACTTCCGAGGGCTACAACGTCATTAAGCAGGTCGGTGACGGCGAGGCCGCCGTGGCCGCTGCCCGTGAACTGGAACCCGATCTGGTGATGCTGGATATCAAGATGCCGAAAATGACCGGCATCGAGGCGGCCCGCATTATCGCCAGCGAGCGCATCGCCCCGGTGGTGATCCTGACCGCCTTCAGCCAGCGCGATTTGGTGGAACAAGCACGCGACGCCGGAGCCATGGCGTACGTCGTCAAACCTTTCGACGCCTCCGATGTGGTACCGGCAATTGAGATGGCATTGGCCCGTTTCGCCGAGCTTCGCGACATCGAAGAGGAGGTCAATGACCTAGCAGAACGGCTGGAGTCGCGTAAAACTATCGACCAGGCAAAGGGCATTTTGCAGGAGACCCTTGATCTCAGCGAAGCCGAGGCGTTCCGTTGGATTCAGAAGACGGCCATGGATCTGCGCAAGTCGATGCGTGAGGTAGCGGCCGGAGTCATCGACCACGCCAAGACGCAGTGACACCTCAGCCGTAGTCGCCGCGCGCCGTGTCCAGTGCGGTTTGCAGGTCGGTGGCCGGGGCGGAATCGAACTCTATCCAGTCGCCAGTTTCGGGGTGACGGAAACCTAGTTGGGCGGCGTGCAACCACTGTCGCTCCAGACCGAGACGACTCGCCAACACCGGGTCGGCACCATAGAGCGGATCACCGACGCACGGATGCCTGAGCGCGGCAAGATGCACCCTGATCTGGTGCGTACGGCCCGTCTCCAGGTGCACCCGTAACAGCGACACCGCGGCGTGAGCCTCAATGGTCTCGTAATGGGTGACGGATTGCCTACCCCCCGCCGTCACCGCGAACTTCCAGGCGCTGGAGGGATGCCGTCCGATGGGCGCGTCGATGGTGCCGGAAAGCGGATCAAGCCTCCCCTGCACCAGTGCAAGATAAATCTTCGTGACACGCCGATCACGGAACTGCTGCTTCAGCGCCGAATAGGCGTGTTCGCCCTTGGCCACCACCATCAACCCGGAAGTGCCAACATCCAGTCGTTGCACGATGCCCTGGCGTTCCGCAGCACCGGAGGTGGTCACCGGCACCCCGGCGGCCTCCAAATGCGAGAGCACATCCGGGCCATCCCAGCCCAATGACGGGTGGGCCGCCACCCCAGCGGGTTTATCCACCACCACCAATTGCGGGTCCTCGTACACGATCACCAAACCGTCGGCGAGTTCAGCCCGAAGCGCGGGGCTACGTACCGGCTCGGACATATCCACGTCCACCAGCGTCCCAGCACTCACCCTGATCGATGCCTTCGGTGCCGGTTTGCCGTCGAGTAGCACCGCCCCCTCAGCAATCAGCTCGGCTACCCGGGAGCGCGACATGCCGGTCATCCGAGCAAGCGCCGCATCCACCCGCTCTCCTGCTAAACCATCCGGAACGATGAACACGCTCATCGTGGTTCCCAGGTGAGCATATCCACCTTGCGCCGCTCCGCGATGATCGCCAGAAGCCCCAACGCGATGGCACCACAGGTGATGAAAATATCCGCTACGTTGAACACCGCAAACCACTTCAGGGCGATGAAATCGACCACCAACCCCCGGAATGGGCCAGGTTCACGGGTTAGCCGATCAATCAGATTACCGACAATGCCAGCCAACAGCACCCCAGCCAGTGCCCCTTGCCACAGCAACCGCAGCCTCATGCAGCAGAAAACGAGCAGCGCCAACCCGGCGACAAGCGACAGCACTGAAAACACCATGGTGCTGTTGGAGCCCATACCAAAAGCGGCCCCGGAGTTGAACGCCAATCTGAACCGCAACAACCCGCCGAACCAGTTGTAGTCATCGGGTGCCACGCTTGGCAACGCTTCCAGCGCCCAGTGCTTAGTCGCCTGATCGGCCAGTACGCCGAGGGCAGCAACACCGAGCATCACCGCTGGAACAGCGGCCCTACTACGCGTCATTCAACGTCGTTCCTCGCGTTGTTTACAACTCAGGCACAGCGTCGCGCGCGGGAACACCATGAGCCGCATCTTGCCGATGGGCTTGCCGCATGACTCGCAAACTCCGTATGCACCGTCGTTGAGACGCTGCAGCGCTATCTCGGCCTGGTCGAGCACCACCCGTACATTGGCGGCCACGGAGAGTTCCTGGTCACGCTCGAAGTTGGACGACCCGACATCCGCCGGATCTTTGCCGGCACCGTCTGGCCCTTCAACCATACGATCTGCCAACTCCTCTTCCACCTCGGCGAAGTCGACGCGCAACTGCGCCACCTCGGCCTCTAGGCGGGCGCGCAGATCAGCGACCTCCGCTGCCGTCCAGGGGGTCTCTCCTTCCAGAATCGGCAGCGTCGGCGTTTCAGCACTCTTACGTTTGGTTGCCATTCAGCACCCTTTCCTCAGTTACGGCGACACGCTACAGCAAACCGGGGGCCAGTCAAAGATTGGCGGTTCGGCGCGAGCGGCTACTTCGACTCGTTGATAAGGGCGTTCAGTTTCGGCGTCGCTGGATCGGATTCGACGATCTCGGGACGGTAACTGGGCGCGAACTGGGCGTCATTTAAGGCATCGATTTGGCGCTGCATGTGCGCCGCCATCGCCTGCCGATACTGCACCTCGAAGTCCCGCAACTGGCCGACACGTTCTGCCAACACGTCGCGGTCTTTTTCAAGCTGAGCGAACATCTCACGACGCCGGTCGGATGCCTCGGCGTCAATCTTGGCGGCGCGTGCCTGAGCCTCACCGGTGATGCGCTCCACGCTCATCTTGGCGTCGTAGGTGATCTGGTCGGCCTCAGCCTGCGCCCGCCGACTGATCTCCTCGGCCTGCTGCGTCGCCAACTCCACCAACTGCCGGGCCTCTGCGGTGGCTTCATCGCGGCGGCTCTGTAGCTGCTCCTCGGCACCATTCAGCAGCGATTCCGCCTGGTTGATGGCCTGCTCCACCAACAGGATGGCCGCAGGTGCGGCATCGGCACTGGTGGTGACGACGATATGCCGCTCGCCAGTCCCAGGCTCGGCGACCGAGGACGCCGCCAACTTGGCGTTGAGCCCCGCGATCTGGTCCCTGAACCCCTGGGCTTCGGTGCGCAGTCTGGCGTTCTCAGCGGCAGACGCCCTGATCTCCTCCTCCAACGCTTCAACCTGACCGGTGGACTCCCCTGGGGTGGCGGTTGCCTGGGTACGCGCCGTCTCGGCGACCTCCTTGGCAGCTTCCGCCTCCGCGACCGCGGCTTCCTTGTCGGCATTGGCCTGATTCAGTTTGGCTTGTGCGTCGGCCAGTTTGGCCTGCATGTCGGCCTTCAGCGCGAGCAGTTCATCCTGTGCGGCACGTAGCGCCTGATCGCTGCCGGCGGCTCCCTGAGCCCCGGCGGCGAGCCGCTTCTCGGCCGCATCCAGCTTGGCGGCCAGTTCATCGCGGGCCTGGGCCACCTCGGTGAGCTTCGCCTGCATCGCATCGCGCTGTCCGGACACCCCCTGCGCCGCAGCCATCTCAGCCTGTAGCTTGCCGTTTTCACTTTGCAGTTTGACGATCTCGGCTTGCAGCCGCTCCCGTTCTGCCTTCACCGCCTCGCCAGCACCGGAGCTGGCCTTTGCCAGTGACGCCTTGAGTTGATCGTTCTCATCGATGATGGTGGCGTAGGAGACCTCCAGCCGATCAATGAAGTTATCGACCGCGCTCGCCCGGTAACCGTCCTCATTTGGCTGCCGCGCCATGGGGAAACGGATGTTGCGAACCTCGTCAACCGTGAGGGTCATCTTGTGCTCCAAACTTGTTCAGTCAGCGGACTAGGTACACAGCTGGCAGCGACGGGCAAGCCGTCATCCACCCTCAGATTACCGTAGCCTATACGACTTGGGCAGCAACACCCTCAAGCTGAGGTTGCTACTACATTCACCAGAATACCCATACGATCACCCGCTGCAGCACCATCAGCAGTAACAACAGCACGATGAAGGCCAAATCGATGCCAACGCTGCCCAGCACCACCGGCTTCACCCAACGCCGTAGCAGTTGTAACGGTGGATCGGTCAGCTTGTAAATGGCGTTTACCAACACCAGCGCTGGCCCTTTCGGATTGAAGCCGTCGAAGAACATCGGTAACCACGAAAGGATGGCCCGTGCCGCCAGTACCCAGAAGTAGCAGCGGAGCACCCATAGCAGAACGAGGCCGATGGTAATCATCGTTCAGGCGCTCCGCGCCATCTCCGCGCCGAGCCGCTCCATGAAGCCTGCAGCCACCTGCACCCCGTGCGGCGTGAGCAGAAACACCCGGTCGGCTACCTTGGTGGCCTTACCGTCCAGGGCAAACACCATGCCGGAACTGAAATCGATGAGCCTGCGCAACTCCTTGCGATCACTCATGCCGACAAGGTTCATCACCACAGCCCGACCCGAACGGAACTGCTTGCCGATGACCTCCATGTCGGAGTATGAGAAAGCGTGCAAAATGACGGGCAATTCTTCCGATACCGGTTGCGGCTCCGGATGCGGCATCACCCGTAGCTCCGGCGTACGCCGAGGGGCGATGTCGGTAATCTTGGTGATGTTGGGGGGCAGCTCAGTCGCGGTGATGCTGCTTACCGCCTCAAGCGGGTCGGTAGTATCGTCCGTCTCAGTGACGACACCACCGCCGTAGCGGGTATCGGCGTACTGGCCTTCGTCGCCCTGTAGGTCGTCAACCAGCCCCAACCAACTCATTGCACTGCTGAACCAGCCAGCCATGGGACACTCCAATCACGATGCCGAGGAAGATGCACCGTGAAACTGAGGATACCAACAGATGAGCCGTACGCGCGGCAACGCGCGGCCTTTATCCGAAATAACGCGGCTTTTTGGCGGTCGCCATGTCTATTTCATGAAATCGGGGATGTCTAAGTCGTCGTCATCGTCATCGCGCGGCAGCTCCACCCCGGTGCTGGGGTGGGGCGGCAACGGCGTCACGGTGGGTTCCGGGGCGGGCTGTCGTTTCGCCACGATTGTCGGCGGTTTGCCACCCTCGAATCCGGCGGCGATGACGGTGATACGTACCTCGTCACCCAACGAGTCGTCAATGATGGTGCCGAAGATGATATTGGCGTCCTCATGAGCGGCAGCCTGGATAAGGCCGGCGGCCTGCGACACCTCATGGATACCCAGATCGGAGCCGCCCGCGATGCTGAGCAGCACCCCCTTGGCACCTTCGATGCTGGACTCCAGCAGCAGCGAACTGACAGCCTGCTGCGCGGCCATCGTGGCACGATCAGCGCCACGCGCCGAGCCGATGCCCATGAGCGCGGAACCGGCATTACTCATCACGGATTTCACGTCGGCGAAGTCCACATTGATGAGGCCCGGCGTGGTGATGAGGTCGGTGATACCGGAAACTCCCTGTAGCAACACCTGATCGGCTTCGCGGAAGGCGTCCAGCACACTGATGGCGATGTCGGTGGTTTCCAACAGCTTGTCGTTGGGGATGACGATGAGGGTGTCAACCTCGCTTGCCAAAGTTTCAATGCCAGCATCCGCCTGCCGGGCACGAACTCGACCCTCAAAACTGAATGGACGGGTGACCACGCCGATGGTGAGCGCCCCCAAGGACTGCGCGATTTTAGCCACGACTGGCGCACCGCCGGTACCGGTACCACCGCCCTCGCCGGCGGTGACGAACACCATGTCGGAGCCTCTCAGCGCGGCCTCGATCTCCTCGGCGTGATCCTCGGCGGCCTGGCGCCCCTTCTGCGGATCAGCACCCGCGCCGAGACCTCGGGTGAGTTCACGTCCGATGTCAAGTTTCACATCGGCATCGCTCATCAGCAACGCTTGCGCATCGGTGTTGATGGCGATGAACTCCACACCTTTGAGGTTGGCATCGATCATGCGGTTGACGGCGTTGACACCGCCCCCGCCGACACCGACGACTTTGATGACGGCGAGATAGTTCTGCGATGCGGACGCCATAATCGGTAATGCCTCTTTCCATGCCGGAGGGCTCGCGCAGGACAACCTGAACCGGACACACGCCCGGAACCCTGGTTCGAGGTTAGAAGCGCTCACCGACGATGGCAAACACCACGAGCAGTGAAACCAGCAGGTCTAAACCCTTGGTCGAGGTTACGGGTAGGCAGCGATGACTAGTAGTGGCATTCACCGAATGAGGTATGAGATCGCGGGTCAAGCCCGCGATGACGGTGGACAGCGATGACAGTAGACAACGACGACTAGTAGCGACACTCACCGGATCAGGTATGAGATCGCGGATCAAGCCCGCGATGACGCAAGCCCGCGATGACGGTGGACAGCGATGACTAGTAGTGGCGCTCACCGGATAACCGGATGCCCCGGCGCGCTGACGTCATAGACCGTCGCCGCGACCTGCAACAACGGCACGATCACCTGGGCTTTCAACTCTGAGTCGTCCGCGCTGCCCCACAGAATCTGCCTGCCATCGTTGAGTTCGATGACGATCATGTCGCGCGAGATGGCCTGCACCTCGGAGAGGAAATCCAACACCACCGACGGCAGCTTCACCACCACGGTAGCGGCATCGGCGAGCAGTTGCGCATCGATGGTGGCGGTACGCACCACCGGCACATCCTGGCGCTCTGCGGTGACGTTGAATACCACCCCGTCTGCGCTCACCCATTGATAAACACCGCCCTCTAGCCGTTGGCAGACGACGGTGCGCTCCACGATGGAGATACGCAACGTATGGGGCCAACTACGTCCCACGCTCACTTCGGCCACCTGGGGCAGGGCGGCCACTCGTTCGCTGATCGCCGCGACATCCACCCGCGCCAGCGGGATATTCATGGGGGCCTGGGCGGCCGTGACCACTTCGTCAACCGAGATGATGCTGTTCCCCTCGACACGTAGCTGAGTAAGCGCCAGCAGATCGGAGAAGAACACCGCCCACACTGCGGTGCCTGTCAGGATCGCCGCGACAACGCCCAACAGCCAACGCTTGATGGCCTTGCGGCGCTGCCGCAGTTTGCGCACCTGTAATGCGGCGGTCATGTCGGCGATGCCCAACACGCTGGGATGCGGCATTTCCGGGGCGCTCAGTTCCTGGGCTCGCTTGTCTGGGTCGCGGTTAAACCCCGCCATGCTCGCCTCCCGCTAGGGCCAACGCCACGTCAGCCACCCGCTCAGCCGCGCCGCCCGGCATCAGCGTCTGGCCCGCGAGCGACATCCGCTCCAGCGCCGCGCAGTCACCGATCAGCGCCGGTATCTCTTGCAGCAACCGGGCCTCGCTAAGATCGGCGTCGCGGAGCAACACCCCAGCGCCGGCGGCCACCACAGGGGCGGCGTTGCGTTCCTGTTCGCCGTTGCCGACCGGGTACGGCACATATAGCGTGGGCAACCCGATGAGCGCCGTCTCTACCACGGTGCTAGCACCCGAGCGGGCGAGCATCAAGTCAGCGGCGGCGTAGGCGTCCTCCATACGATCAACGTAAGCCACCGGCACGTAACGTGCCCCGGAAGCCCCAGTCAGCGGCGTCGTGTCGGTCGTCATATTGCTTGGCCCAAGCACATGCAGCACTTGAATACCGGCAGCAAGCAACCCAGCGCGGGCGGCCAGTAACGCCGTATTGATGCTGCGGGCCCCCTGCGAACCCCCGGACACCAGGAGGGTACGGCGAGCCGGATCAAGCCCGAAGCTGGCCGCTCCGACCTCTCTAAACACCGCCCGGCCTCGCTCCGCCAGTTCGGCGAGCCCGGCCCGCACCGGCAAACCCGTCACCTGGGCGTGTGGCAACGCGGTGCCGGGAAAACTCACCAGCACTGCGGCGGCGAACCGGGCCGCCACCTTGTTGGCCAGCCCCGGCAGCGCGTTCTGCTCATGAACCACCACCGGAATGCGCAGTGAACGGGCGGCGAGGTACACCGGCAGCGAGACGTAGCCGCCAAACCCGACGACCGCCGCTGCTTTTACGTCTTCAAGAATCGCTTTCGCCTCACGTACCGCACTTAGCAGCCGCCAGGGCACCTTGGCCAGTTCCAACCCCGGTTTGCGAGGCAGCGGCACCGGCGGCACCAGTCGCAACGGCAATCCGGCGGCGGGAATCACCCGGTTCTCCAGCCCTTTCGGGGTGCCCACACAGGTCACCCTCGCACCCTTGGCCAGCAGGCGTTCGGCGGTGGCTATCAGCGGCGAGGTGTGCCCTGCCGTCCCACCGCCCGCAAG
>JAIRRM010000008.1 GCA_031255975.1 Propionibacteriaceae bacterium
CAGATCATCATGGCCATGGTGCAAGACATCGTGATCCGGCAGGCCGCCGCAGCAGAGGGATTGGTGCTGGACTCGGCGAACGTCGAGGTTCAGATCTCGCAGGCCAGGGCCGAGGCCGGTGAAGAAGGTAACGCCTGGGCGGAGCGGTTACGTCAGTGGGGGCTCTCCTCCGAAGATGAATACCGTGATCGACTGGAGGTGCGCGATCTCGCCGCGCAGTTACGTAATCTGAAGACGCCGCCGGTGGCACCGGCAGAGGATGAGTTGCGGGCATATGTCGAGGCGAACGCCGCCAGGTACGCCGGGCGTAGGTCGTCCCGTATCCTGCTGCTGCGCACCGTCGGCATGTCAGAGGAAGATCTGTTGGCGCACGCCTTGAATATCCGCGATCAGCTACGTTGGGGCGCGGATTTGGGGACGGTGGCAGCCGAGTACACGCGCACCACAAACGGTTCCACTATGAACGGCGATATGGGTTGGGATGCCATGAACTCATCCTCCCCGGAGTATCAGGCCGCCCTGAATGGACTCTGGCCTGGGGAAGTGTCAGAGCCGGTGGTCAGCGAGGCCGGGGTGACGATCATCAAATGCACCGATATATACGTGCTGCCCGAGGACGGGATGGTGGTGTACGAATGGGTGCCCGAGGGACTCAGACAGATGCTGTCGGATCAGATGGCGGTGCAGATGCAGGAGAACTCCTATCGCAGTTACATCGATGGGCTGATCCGGAACGCCGTGGTCGTCATTGAGCCGATGCCCGCGGGGTTGCCGTACGCGGAGTGAACCCGTTTTTTAGTTTTCGGTTTGGGGCCGCGCCTTAGAGGGCGTCCCCAAACTGTCATTTTGAGTGGGCTTTGGTATTTCGCGGCACCGGTTGTTAAAGCCGTCAATTCTGATTTCGCTGGGGGAGTATTGGCGCGTTCGGATTGGCGTTACTTTGTGCCGCTTTTGCGTCAGTGGGACCATACGAAGGGCGTAGTAGCGGATGGCTTAGTATGAAAATTATCCTGTTTTCATGAATAGTGAAGATAATAATGATTCGATAAAGGGTAAGTATCGCTATTTTTTCTTCCAGCGTAAAGCGTTCGGTTTAGCTGCGTAAGTAGCTAGGGTCGGAAATATTACAGCGAACCCCATGAGACGGATGTATCCCCTGCTGGAAGGACCACCTTCTCGTCATGTTGCAGCCGCTCGTCGGATCGGAGGTTATCGATGAAGGTGTTTTCGCGCCGTAACTACAACACTGCCGGATCTACGCGATCTGGCACCGCGCCCCTTCAGTTCAAACGCGGCATGTCCGCGGTATTGATCGCGGTGTTGGGGCTGAGCCTTGCGGGAGTAAGCGCTTCTGGCGGCCCAGTAGATCGAAATAAGGTGAATGCGAACGTTCCCATGATTACTTTGCTGGGTGGTGATCCGGCATTGGGAGCTGTTGACGAATCGGTGCTGGCTGCTGTTCCATCGCCCTTGGCGACGCAGCAGTGGTTAGCGGTGGCCGTAGCTGTGAAAGCAGGAGCTAGCGGTTCTGCCACCAACCCAGTGACTGATTCATTGATAAATGGCGGGTTCTCCACAACGTATCTGGTGCAACCAGGCGCGTCGCAGCACACCGTCCCGATAATGAACTATCAGGTGGCCGACGGCTCGCCCACCACGGCGGCGTTCCGGTTCTACGGCCCGAACGATACCTCCATTACCGAGGGCGAGATGCTGGGGTATGCGTTCACCACAGTGCGTATCGGCGCCAGCTATGCCTACCGAACCAGCGATGATATGCAGGCCGATTGGGATGCTGGCAGTGACGTGCCGTTGGCCGATTGTGTGATAGCGCCGACAACCGCTGGTTGCCACCTCAGCGCGGTGTACGCCAGGGTGAACGGTGGCGAATGGCAGCCGCTCAACGAGACTCGCACCTTTACGGTTCTAGCTGACAGCGCCATGTACCTCAATATCGAGTACACCTCGGCTCGCCCAGGTGTTGACCCTGACCCATTCAGCCAAGACGCGTCAACCGCCAATTATGACGCCGCAGCTGACCCCTTCGTAGGCGCTTTCTTCACGCCCGGTGCCATCGAAGCTGAGGTGAGGTTCGATAAATGGGTACCGACGTACCAACGCCCGGAGATCTCGCGTATCGACACTATGGTAACGGTTTCCGGTGTGCCAGGCGATGACATCACCCTGCTGCAAGCCGACGCCGACGCGAGTGTTATCGTCCCGGTGGCGGATCGTCCGGCGATCGCCGTGGGTATGGGCTGCACCGATGTGCGATGCGACCCGGCGGCCACGCCAGATCCTGAGCAGCGGAAGTTCCTGCCTAACGACGAAGCGCGGTTCACCATCTCGGCATCGAACGAGGCCAACGGAGCGCTGGCCTATGAGCACCCGGTGCTGATCGCCTACCTGGAACCGGATACCTTCTCGATGGCTCATGATGATTCCGGTGAGCCGATTCATGCGGTTTATATCGTGGACTCGGCGGGTAATCGTAGGCCTTACGCGGGCACGGTCAACTATAAGGAATACGGTTCGGTTGGAATCTGGGGGCTACCTGATCTCGCGTTGGCCGCGACGGAGAAGGTGCAAGTAGACTTCACCGTCGTCATCGCCGGGGTGTGGATTGATGCTCAGCCGACCAACTTCGCGTATGCGACTTCAGGTAAGCTGCCGCTACTGCCCAGCGACAAATATCCGACGGGGGCGGCCATCGATGGTATTTCGGGTTGCTTCCCCGTGTCAGATTTCCAGCATTGCGGTGATCGGGTGTATGACCAAGACGCTCCGGGGGCATATCCCGATATCGCGTCTTGGCGTGCCGAGGACTGGGCGCGGTTGACTGCTCTGGGGTCGTTTAATCCTCAAGACTATGGGCTATTCGTACGTGCCGAGACGGATAGTTTCGGCATCAGCCCCAGCGGCGTCGTAAACCGGGGTATCTTTTTAAAGATCAATGACGGCCCGTTTACGGCGACCGCGACCCCGCAGCAAATTAACTTTGGGGATGAGGTCACTTTCCGGCTGGCGGTGCAGAACGATCAGGCGGCAGCGGTGAGTCCGGTTAACAGCATCACCAATATCCGTTTTGTGAATGTGTTGCCGTATCTGGGTGATGACCGCGACACTGCCTGGAGTGATGAACTGCGTGACATATGGCGCTATCAGGACGGGTCGCTCAGGGTATATACCCTTGCGGATGGTGACTTGGCACCGGAGGTTTATACGGTTTCATCCGAAAGCAGCGACCCACTGGGTGTGGATGCAACCATCGCGGGCTGGCTCCGCGGAACCCTGACTGGCACCGCTGGCATGAGCGCCGACGCCACAAGTTTCTTTGTGAATCTGGGCGACGCCGTGGCTGAGGGTGCCGCCGTGGCTGGCAGCGGTTTCTTACTGCCTCCAGGCGGGGTGTTGTATCTGGAATACACCATGAAGCTTGCCGATTGGCAGGACGGTTACGCTGATCTGCTGGCAGGCGACGCCGTGAAGACTGCTTTTAATGACTTCCAGATGAACTTCCAGAGTGTCACTTCAGCGGGAACGCTTAGTGAGGACATCTTCCTGGAATCCAACGTTGTGGCGTTGCGGGAGTGGGGGCGGGGATTCATTGCTCGCGGTAGAGTTTGGGAAGACACTAGTTTCAACGGGATACGGGAGGACGATGAAATTGGCATTCCCGGTATTCCGATGAGGCTGTCGCAGAGATTACCCGGCGAAACCGTCTGGACACCGACACCTCAGCCGGACGGGGTGACGTTCCCGACTGAAACCGATGCCAACGGCAAATACAGCTTCGAGGAGTTGCCGTTCTACGAAGGCTCCATACTTATCGATTATCGGGTGTGTTTTGGTTTCCCAGAGACGGGCGACTGGATGTTTACGGAGCATAGGGTGAACGGTTACGGCCTTGCGGGGTTCGACCCCCGCGAGTCCTGGGTCTACCAGACCACGGATGGTGACAATGTCGCCGGATGCAGCGACACGCGTTCATTCGTCTATGACTCGGAGTATGCCCTGAATGTGATCAACGCTGGCATGTATCAGTTGGGTTCGCTTGGGGGCGTGATCTGGGAGGATTTGAACGGCAACGGTGTTCGGGACGACGCTGACGCGCCATGGCCGCACAATGTGACCGATACCACGGTGACACTGACCGGCACCAATACGAGTGGCATCTTTGTGCAGCAAACGGTTGCGGCCGATGCCGCCACGGGCGCTTTTAATTTCGCGGGTCTGAAGACTGCTGCCGATCCCGGTTACACGGTGACTTTCGACAGGAGCGCGGTGAGAGACGCCGATGTTCACTTCAAGTGGGCACCGACCGGCCAGGGCACGGCTGCCACTGATTCCGATGCTGACTATGGCTCGGACCCGTTTGCCGCTGGGGCCACGGCCGTCGTCGCGTTCCCGTACGGCTCTGTGATAGATGATCTGGATGCCGGTGTGGTGCCGTACTTCCATATCGGCGGATTCGTTTGGTATGACGAGAACCGAGATGGTGAGTGTCAGGATAGTGAACGGCTCATGCCCGGTGTGGAGGTGCGTCTTTGGCGCAGAGAGCCGGCTCCCGATGGCCACTCCGAATCGTTGGTTGGTAGCACCACCACCGACAGGCAAGGCCGTTACCTTTTCGATGAGTTGCTGTATGAACCTGGAGTGGAATACAAAGCGGTGTTTGTCAACCCGAACCCCGAGCATCGCATGTTCACTGTCGCTGGTAGGGACAACACGGCGGTTCATCCGGTTAAGTCCGCTACGGACGGTGGGCACCTTGAGGCACACACCGAATACCTGGTGGGTGCGGTCGCGCATAGTGATGACGAGCTGAACGCCGGCATGCATGGTATCGATTTTGAGGTGCGGGTGCCGACAGGTGGTTCTGTCAGCAGGGCGGCACCCGGCATGTTCCGCCCGATGTTGGCTGCTGGAATCGTCGTGGTTCTGTTTGGGGCCGCCTGGTACGGAAAACGCAGCGGCGGATGAGGTAATTCGTAAGGCTCGGTTTTGGGTTCGCGTTGTATGACGGTGACGCGACCCAAAGCCGAGCCTTACGAGACTATTCAGCGGGGCGTGCCAACTGCTGGCCGTTGCGGGTACGGTGCCGGTTACGCCTCTTAGGTTGCCGCTCGGTAACGGCGATGGGCTGTTGCGACTGAGACTGTTCTTGCTCTGGCTGAGGTTGCTCCCGTCGGGATTGCTCTCGCGGTTGACTGCGTCCGCCTTTCGAGTCGCGCTCCTGAGCGCGTTGGGTGCGCTCACCGCGAACGCGGGTGCGTTGCCCGTCAGTATCGGAACGCTCCGGTTTCGGCTCCTTGGGCTTTGGGGGAGCGGTGCGTCCTTTGATGTTTTCGGGGATGCCAAGATCGGCTAGCAGTTCCGCGGTGGTGGAGTACGCCTCAATCGGCTCGGCGAACGACAGATCAAGGGCGCGGTTTATCACCTTCCATTTGGTGACATCGCGCCAATCCACGAATGTCACCGCCACCCCGGCGGCACCAGCGCGCCCAGTGCGCCCGATACGATGCACGTAGGTTTCGGCGTCGTCGGGGCACTCGTAGTTGACCACATGGGTGACACCGGAGACATCGATGCCGCGCGCTGCCACGTCGGTACACACCAACACGTTGACCTGGTTTTTGCGGAATCGTTTCAGACTGGCTTCGCGAGCCCCCTGTCCCATGTCACCGTGAATGGTGGCAGCCTCGAAACCACGATCCACCAGGTCGTCCGCCACGCGCTGCGCCGCCCGCTTGGTGTGGGTGAACACCATCATCTTGCCCAAGGTGGGCACTTGCAGCAGTTTGCCGAGGATTTCGGGTTTGTCAAGGTCGTGGGTCTGATAGACGAATTGGGTGGTGTCAGGCACCGTCATCTGTGCGTCGTGACCCTCAGCGCGCACATGCACCGGCTGATGCATGTGCGACTTGGCCAGCGCCACGATGGCCGACGGCATGGTGGCCGAAAACAGCAGCGACTGCCGGTCGGTGCGGGTTTTAGCTATCAAAGCCTCCACGTC
>JAIRRM010000050.1 GCA_031255975.1 Propionibacteriaceae bacterium
TATTCGCCCTTGGCGCAACAGGTACTACCGCAACGGCTGCCTCCGCTTTTCACGGCGGACACCCTCTCTATTTCCACTGTGCCCACCCCGTTTTCGCGGTGGATATACCCGCGCCGCAGCAGCGGCGGGCGAACCCGTCCGATCTTAGCGCACCACCCAGCCCCGACGGCCGCCCCGCAGCCCCCACGTCATTCCGGCCCCCAGCCCCACGTCATTCCGGCCCCGAGCCCCACGTCATTCCGGCCCCGAGCCGGAATCTCCGCATCCACACCACCCAACCCTGATGGCTGCCCCGCAGCCCCACCTCACCCGGCAAGACGCAATAGCCCGGCTTTGTCGTACTCCTCCTTTGTGGTTACCAGCCGTAACGGCGGCACCAACTCCTCGCTGGCCAACACCTGTAACGCCTGCCGATCCGCCGCGGTGAGCACCACCTGCTCGGGTGCCTCGCAAAACAACGGGACGACACAGTCGGCACAGGCCGCACCTTGCAGCAGGCACTGATCGCAACTGAACGTGATCGTCTTCATAACCTAAAGCCTGACAGACCCCACTGACATTTTTCGCCGCCAGCGTTTGCCGTCTGGGATGGTATTCCCTTCGCCAGCTAGCGTGTCACCTGGGTTTAGCGGCAAACCTTGACTTATAGCGTTTCCTAGAATAGCCTGTTTCTTGTTATGGGAAACACAGCGATACAGGAAACAGGCTTGATAGATGGTATCACCAATAGTATTCAAGCCGCTCTGCCGCCGCGCTGGGTCGTGCGCTGCAAAGCCAACGATCATTCCAAACCTCCTAGCCTGGTGATCGTTTCGCCATCAGGCCGAACAGTCGACTTTGGCGTGGTGATGGGCCACTCGGGTTCTGTACCTGTTGCCGAACTGACCACGTCCCCGGCTCCCGGCATGGCGGGCAGCATCTACGTAGAAAGGTATATCTCCGCTCCCGTGCGAACCAAGCTAGATCTAGCGGGGATCAGTTATGTGGATACAACCGGATGGGTTCACATAGTCTCCGACGATCCGATGCTCGCAATCACCGCATCAGGCGCGATAAAGTCCCCCAAACCACCGACACAAGCAGCTTTCTCGCGTCTGAACGGAGGTGCGACTGGCAGAGTCATTCGGACTCTACTGAGCATCAAGTTTCCGTCAGCCAAACGCATGACCGACGTAGCTGCCAACTCCGAATCTGTCGCATTCGCGTCCGCGCCTGCACTAACGGTTGGTGTCCGAGAGCTTGCCAAGATGGCTCAGGTGTCACCTGGAACAGTCTCAAAGATACTGCCGGTTCTGGTAGCAGACGGCGCGGTTGTGCGGGATTCGCACGGCTACATCACGGCGGTAAATCGCCGTCAACTACTGGATCGGTGGACGATTGACTACCATGTCCTCGAATCGAATGGAACCCCCGCCTATTTCGTCGCGCCACGCGGGATAGCCGCGATATTGACCAAGCTCAAAGCCGCAGCAGACGAAGCGCTAACAGGGGCACAGGCCGGTTCTCTTTGGCTCCCCGAAGGAATTGTGCCGCTCGTCCCGGTTACCCAACTGGTTATTTACACCACCAGCACCGACAAGTCAGCATCGCACCTCGGACTGGTGCCCGTGGATGCCCCCGCCGCAAACGTAATACTGATCCAACCGCAAGACCCAGCCATCATCGACGATCCCATGCGGAAGAAAGACATTCCGGTCGCCCCGCTGCCACTGGTGCTGGCTGATCTGTTGACTCTGCCGGGACGTTACCCACAACAAGCCGAAGCGCTGATGGACGCACTCGCCAAAACCGATCCCGCTTGGAAGTCATAATGCCCGCACCCGAATACACCGCCGCCCGCCGCGTACTGCTCGACGCGCTCGAAGCCCTGCACGACCACCTTGACAACTTAATCCTCGTCGGGGCACAGGCCGTCTATCTTCACACAGGAGAAGGTACGTTGAACGTACCTCCAATGACCACCGACGCCGACCTTGCACTCAACACCCAGCGGTTGACCGGCTCGCCGGAGATCGCCCGAACTCTGATTGACGCGGGCTTCACGCCGTCTACGAATCCCGGTCACTGGCTCGGAGCGCAGGGCGTGGCCATCGACATCATGGTCGTACCCCACCAGGCAGGCACCACCTCAAAGACAGCCCGCGGCGCGCGTATTCCACCACATGCGAAAAATGTCGGCAGAATCGCCCCCGGCCTTGAGCCTGCCCTCATCGACAACGCGATCCACACCATTGCCTCGTTTGAAGACGGCGACCCGCGCACCCTCCAACTGCGCGTGGCGAACCCTGCGGCACTGCTAGTCGCTAAGGCCGTCAAGGTGTCCGAACGTGAGGACGGCGCCCGGCACCAACCCGGACGTCTCAAAGCGAAGGACGCCCTCGATATGTTCCGCCTGCTCCAGGCCATCGAAACCGAGGTGTTGGTCGAAGGACTCCGGGGGCACCAGAGTGAACCGGAAGCGGCATGCGTCTCAATGCAGGGCATCACATTCATCAAATCTGAGGGAACAGCGCCGGATGGCCTGTTACCGACGCTGGCAACCGAGACCGCGTTCGGCGATCCGACCATCGCCCCGGCATTCGCCGCCCTTGCCCGCGCATTGGTCGACGCGCTCGGCTGAGACACCCCATTCCCGGCGCAATCGACTGAAACCGATTCCGATCCAACCGTGCGGCGGTTCCTGGCCGTAGCAAAAACGTCATACCCGCAGCGTAGGGTTCATAGCTATGGAGAACGTCGGGGTGCAGCCCAGCCTGGAGGACTTGGGCACACCGCTGGCCGACGTACGTTTCTGCGTACTCGATCTGGAAACCACCGGCACCGACAATCGCTCCGGGATCACCGAGTTCGGAGCGGTGCTGGTGCAAGGTGGCGAAGTGCTGGGCGAGTTCAACACTCTGGTCAACCCCGGCGAGCACATCCCGGCGATGATTACGGTACTCACCGGCATAACCGACGCCATGGTGTCCACCGCCCCGCCGTTGGAGGAGGCGTTACCAAGCTTTCTACAGTTTGCGACAGGTTCGGTGCTGGTGGCACACAACGCCCGGTTCGACATCGGGTTTCTCAAACGCGCCGCCGCCGAACTGAGCTACGAATGGCCGGGGTTCAAGGTGATCGACACCCTCACCCTGGCTCGTCACACACTGCTGCGAGACGAGGTGCCAAACTGCAAACTGGGCACCCTGGCGACGCACTTCCGCACCACGGTACAACCAGACCACCGCGCGCTCTCCGACGCCAGAGCCACTGTGGACGTGCTGCATGGGCTACTCTCGCGGCTGGGTAACCTCGGCGTGAACACGCTGGAAGACCTCATGGAGTTCGCCGCCCACGTCTCCCCCGCCCGGCGGGCGAAACGGGTGTGGGCCAAAGAGTTGCCAGACGCGCCGGGCGTCTACTGGTTCTATACCAGCAACCCCGGCGGCAAACGCGCCGATACCACCGGGCGCGAAGTGCTGTACGTCGGCAAAGCCACCAATCTGCATCGTCGCGTGGCTTCATACTTCACCGCCGCCGAGACTCGCTCCCGTATCGACGAGATGGTACGTATCGCCCAAGGTATCGATTACCTGGTGTGCGAGACGCCGTTGGAGGCCGCGGTGCGCGAACTGCGGTTGATCGCCTCGCACGACCCGCACTTCAACCGCCGCTCCAGGCGACAGGAACAGGTGACGTGGCTCAAACTAACCCGCGAGCGCTGGCCTCGGCTCGCGGTGGTACGAAACCCCAACTCGCTCACAGACGTGATCGGCCCGTACACCTCGCGGTTGGACGCCGAGCAAACCGCGCTGGCGCTGCAAGACGCCTGGAAGCTACGCAGTTGCACCGGCTCGGTGGGCAAGGCCGCCAGCGCCGGGTGCCTGCTGGCCGGGCTGGAACGCTGCCTCGCCCCCTGCCAAAAGTGCGACGACGACGGGTACGCCACCGCTGTCGCCCAGGTGCGAGAGGCCGTCAACGGCGAACTGCGCCCCACCCTGCGTCAGGTGGGTTGCCGAATCCGGGCGTTGAGCGAATCGGAACGCTTCGAGGATGCCGGAGTGCTGGCAAACCGACTCGCGTCGTACGCAACCGCCCTGCTACGCAAAGCCCGGTTGAGTTCAATCGCCAGTTGCCCCGAGATCGTTGCCGCCAAATTGGTAGACGAGCGCTGGCAGCTACACGTCATCCGCTACGGCATGTTAGCGGCCGCGCGGGTAGCCACACCCGGGTTCAACCCTCGCACAGTGGCCGAACAAGCCGTAGCCGAAGCCGCCACCGTGGTGCCCAAAATACCGGGGCTGCCAGCCTGTTCCGTAGCCGAAGCGACACTCGTCGCCGACTGGCTGGAGCAACCCGGCGTGCGCCTCATCAGTATCGACGGCGACTGGGCCTGGCCGCTCGCCGCCGGTACCGACGCGGAGGCGTTGCCCGGGATCGTATTGGGGCAGTGAGATCCCGTATGTCCCGTATGTAGTGAGTCTCGTACGTGGAATGGCGCGACGGGTGACGCCCCGCTCAGCCGGTGATCTCCACGGATTCGAGCACCACATCCTTGATCGGCTTATCGTTCCGACCCGTCGGAGTGGCGACGATGGCGTCCACGACGGCCTGCGATTCGGCGTCTATCACCTCGCCGAAGATGGTGTGCTTGCGGTTCAACCACGGGGTCGGCACCACCGTGATGAAGAACTGCGAACCGTTGGTGCCGGAGCCGTCAAACTTCTTGCCCGCGTTGGCCATGGCCAGCAGATAAGGGCGGTCGAATACCAGATCGGGGTGGATCTCGTCATCGAAGGTGTAACCAGGGCCACCGCGTCCGGTGCCGGTGGGATCGCCACCCTGGATCATAAACTCGGGGATGATGCGGTGGAAGATAAGGCCGTCGTAGAACGGGCCGGAGGTGCGCCCGTTGGAATCCTGGTAATCCCTGGTACCGGCAGCCAACCCGGTGAAGTTCGCCACCGTCTTCGGGGCGTGGTCGGGGAACAATTCGACGGTGATGTCACCGAAGTTGGTATGCAGTACTGCCTGGCTCATTCTGCTGGCGTCCTTTCGAGTGCGCGTGTTTACCCAAATGATTATCCCCTATGCGGATACCTGTGAGGCGCGTACTCTTGAGATACGGGTGCGTGCCTTCAGTAGCTCCTCTCTTTAGTTGTAATCGGAGGCGCGTACCTCAGACGTATCGGGTACGCGCCCGCGCGCGGCCTTTGACGCGAAAGGGGTAAAGATGAGCAAGAAGTGTCACGGATTTCTGGTCGCGCTCGCGCTGGCCGGGGCCGCCGCGGCGGCGGCAGCGCTAATCAAAAAGTGCGGCGGCGCGTTGTGCTGCGGCAAACTCACCTCCAAATGCGCTGAGGGCGAGTGTTGCGCGGTGGACGGAGGCGATTGCCGCGCAGAGGACGAAGCGGCCCAACCAGCCCCGGAACCGGCCACCACCACGACTCCGGATGAGGTGAGCACCCCGGAACCCACTCCCGACTTCGCGGAAAATGCTGAGAGCACCCCCGAACCGGCCGCGCCCGCCACACCCGCCGCCGAACCCGCCGCAGTGGCCACCGAGCCGATCACGCCCAGCGCGGCCACCATCGATACGACACCGAGACGCGCCCGTTACGGCGAAGGCAGCTTCACCGGCGACACCCCACCGAAGGGGTTCATCATCAAGGGCAATGAACGCTCGATGAAGTACCACACCCCCGAGTCGTTGAGCTATACCCGTACCAACGCCGACGTATGGTTCAACAGCACCGAGGCCGCAGAACGCGCCGGTTTCACCCGCTCCCAGCGCTGATCTCAGCTCCCGCGCCGACCCAGACTCCGGCGCGAGTCGGAACCCGATACCCCCGGCTTCGCTTGGAGGGTGCCGCCACCCGCCAGCCGCGCGGCAAACATGACCACCGCTTCGTGGCGCGCCGACTTGACCCCGCTTCCGAAGCGGGCAGCGCCTAGCTGGAGGAATCGCCGCAGCGGTCTTGCCCGGAAATCCTCACAATCGGCCACCCCGCATGGGCTATATCCAGGTGTCATCGTCCCGACACCAAGGAGAACCCCATGGTTGCCGCACCACCGAAGGCCGTACCCGCCGACCCGAGGCTAGCCGAATGGGTTGACGCCACTCCGTTCCGCGCACTGCTCCGATATCTGATCGACCAAACCGGGTTGCCGTGGTACGCCATGCCCGCCGCCACCCGCACTCCGTTCCGTATGGTGCGCTCGCTGCTGTTCGGCAACGACGACCAGCAGGTGCGACGTATTCGGTACCTGGATGCCAAGAATCTGATGCACAGCACGGTCGCGGTGGTGCTGGCCAGCGCGACGCTGTTCGTAGATGCTTCGCGGCCCATCTCCCGACTACCACGACTGCCGATACGCCCCACGGTGAGCGACCTAGTGACACAAGCCGGTATCGAAGACCGCTGGGCGGTGGGGCTGCTGGAGGGCTGGCTCACCAGATGCCCCAACCATGTGCTGTGGCGCGTGTTGGGATACATCGAACTACAGGAAGCCGCGCTGCTGCCTCCACGACACTTGCCAGCCAGGCGACGCATGGCGCATTTCCAGCACTCCGCAAACCACAACACCCCGCTGGCGCTGGCTGCCTGAGATGGCCCCACAACTGGCGACCTGGACGATCTGGATGGGTTGGCTGAGCTGGGCAGTTGCCGCGCTGGCGCTCACCGCGATCCACGCGCTGCTACTGGTGCCCCGATTAGCCGAGCCGGAAGACGGTGCCAAGTTGGGCAAGCGTCGCTATGCAAACCTCGCCACCCCACTTTCCCTCG
>JAIRRM010000141.1 GCA_031255975.1 Propionibacteriaceae bacterium
GCTTCGGTGTCGATGGAGATCTCCTCCGCGTAGTGCAGCACCCGTACCAACAGGGCACCAGGCAGCCAGGCCGCTTTGGAAAACAGCCGCATCCGAGCGGTCTCGCGCAACCCGAGATAGATGGCCACATCGCGTTCCGGTTCGGCCAAATTTTCGCAGAACTTCGCAACATTGGTCGGCAGTAACGCCGCTGTGGCCCCGGTGACCAACGGCAGGGCCGCGTCTGACCCGCTCACCACACTGGTGGCTACCTGCGCGATGGCGCGCGAGACCTGTTCGGCGTACATCATCGCGGCGGCGGAACGCACTATCCCCGACAATGTGGTACGCAGTGCGGCGAACTCCGGCGGGAAGTCATCACCTTGCGCGGCGAACATGGCCATCATCGCCTCGCCCAACCGCTCTGCTATCGGTGCCACCACCTGCTGCCAGCCCGCAAAGGTACGTTCCACCCATTCGGCGCGGCTCCACAGCAGCGGGGTCAACTCCGCCTCGGGCAACACCCCAGCCGTGTCCAGCCAACTAGCGGCCAAGCGCAGCGCTTCGGCCTGGTCGCGATTCGAGTCTAAGTTGACGTACGGATCAGGCCCGGCGGCAGCCACCAGTTTGCGCACGGTGTCCTTCACAGACTCCCACCGCACCCCGGTACCTGCTCTGGAACTCATCCGTCCCACCAACTGACTGAGATTGTTGAGCAGGGTGGATATGTCGGGCGGCTCGCTACCCTCAAAACCGAGTTGGCGCAGCAGTTCGGCCAGCGGGTTCACCTCGCCCTGGTCGTCGTTTCTGTCATTGGCTCCAGGCCCGTCGTCACTCATCGCTGCTCCATCGCTCATCGCTACTCCACGCTATTCACGCTACCATTCAACACCCAAGGTGGGGCATCGATATGTACCGGGCACGGTATCGTAGACATCATGGACGTAGGCAGCAGGGCGAGGCATGGGCGTTTGTCTCGACCGCCGGGGCACCGTCTGGCAACCTTGCTGGTAGCTTGCGCAATGTTGGTTGGGTTCGGGGTGCTGCTGCTGTTGGTGCCGATTCGCTATGTGCTGTGGGCACCCGCGCCGCCGATTGACGTTTACGCCTCCCAGGAGCAGCCGAGCATAGTGGTGGAAGGCACCATCACCTACCCGGTCACCGGGCGATTGCTGGTCACCTCGGTTTCGGTCACCCCCGCCGACGGCACGGTGTCGCTGTTCGACGCGGTGACCACGTTCTTGATGGACGACCGCGGGGTGTTCCCCCGCGAGGTCAGCTATCCGCTGGGGGCGCCGATGGAGCAGGTGCGGCAGGAGGGCCAGGCTGTGATGTCGGCGACCCGCCGCGCGGCCGTGGTGGCGGCGCTGCGATCTGCGGGATTCTCGGTGCAACAGGCCCCCATGGTCACTCACGTAGTGGTGTCCGGCCCGTCGTATGGGCGGCTGTTGGCAGATGACATCATCATCGCGGTGGAGGGTAGGCCGGTGAGCACCGCCGCAGAGGTGAACGTCCTGGTTGGTACCCAGCAGGCGGGAAATGTGGTCAGCCTGTTGGTACAGCGCGGGGACGTGGAGCTGCACATCGGGGTGCCGGTGGTGGTTCCCGCCGGTCAGAATCAGGCTCGTATTGGTATCACCATGGAGGACACCTACCGCTACCAGCCGATCATCGTTAGTTTCCTGTTGGACACCCCCGGGGTCACCAGCGCCGCCGGATTGGTGCTGGCCGTCGGTCTTTATGATTACTTCAGTCCGGATGACCTGATCGCCGGGCGTACCGTGGCCGGTACCGGGATTATTGACGTGACCGGGGCGGTGACGGCTGCCAGCGGGGTCTCCGAGAAGTTACGCGCCGCCGCCGACGCCGGGGCCGAGTTGTTCCTGTTACCGGCAGCCAACTGTCAAGACATCGCCGGGGGTACCCCTTCCGGCATGACCATTATCAAGGTGACGACCCTTGACGACGCCGTCGCCAGCCTACGGGCATTACGCGATGACCCGGCGGCGGTTGTACCCACCTGCGAGGAGACATAGATGAACCAGTTTTCCCTTACCCGGCTTCAGCGCGTCCTTATCATCGTGGCCGCGGCACTGGCGGCCGGATTCGGAATCGTGGCATTCCTCACTCACATCTACACCGAGTGGCTGTGGTACGGGAGTGTGGGGCAACAGCAGGTCTACACCACCCGGCTCATCACGGCGGTGGGGTTGTTTATTGCTTTCGCCGCGCTGGTGGCCGCGTTGATCGCCGTCTCCGGGCTGGTGGCGCTGAAGCTCAGGCCGCGTTCGCAACGTCCCAAGCAACCCGAGGGGCTCAGTCAACTCGCCGTAGTGCTACTGGTGGCACTCGGTGTCGGAGTGATGGCTGGTTCCGGAGCATCCGGGCAGGTTGACACCTTTTTGACGTGGCGTAGCGCACAGCCGTTCGGTGAGGTTGACGCATACTTCGGCCTTGATCTCGGTTTCTACGTCTTCACGCTGCCCTGGTGGCGTATGGTGCTGGGATATGTGATGACCGGCTTAGTGGTGGGAGGCATCGTCGCCGTGACGTTGCACGTTCTGAATGGCGTGCAGGAGACCCCACCGGTGAAGGTGCGCGCTCGCGAGACGTCTGGCGTCCTCATCCCGGACTTCGCTCTCAACAACCCGCTCACCAAGGTATCGCAGGGGCAGTTGTCGGTAACCGTGGCCCTGATTTTGGTGGTATATGGCATCCAGCGGTTGCTCAGCCGCTACGGTTTTGCCGTCTCCGACAACGACGACCTTTTCACCGGCATCGGTTACACCGACGACCACTCCCGCATCACCGCGGCCTTGGTGGTGGCGGTGATCTCGTTCATCTGCGCCGCGGTGTTCGCCGCTAACGCCTTCCTCAGGCGGTGGCCGGTGGCGGTGGCGGCCATCGCGTTGATGGTGGTGTCCAGTCTCATCGTTTCCACCGTCTACCCCGGCATTGTGCAGCGCTTCTCGGTGAGACCAGACGAGCCCATCGTCGAAGCGCCGTACATCTCCGCTCATATCGAAGCCACCCGCGAGGCGTATGACATCGACCGGGTGGAGATCACCGCGTACTCCGCGGAGACCAATGTGTCCGCCGGCCAGTTACGCGCCGACGCCGAGGCTCTGCCCGGCATCCGGTTGATGGACCCCGAAGTGATCGCCCCGGCGTTTGAGCAGTTACAGCAGGTGCGTGGCTACTACTCGTTCCCGGCGGTGCTCGACGTGGATCGCTACACCATCGAGGGACAAATGACTGATGCCATCGTTGCCGCCCGCGAGATCGACATGGCCAGCATCCCCGACCAGTCGTGGAACAATCTGCACACTGTTTACACCCACGGTTACGCCATGGTGGCGGCCTATGGCAACCGGCGGCAGCCGAGCGGCGAACCCAGTTGGATCGTGGGTGATATTCCGCCCACCGGGGCTCTCTCGGAGCATCAGGCCCGCATCTACTTCGGCACCCGTACCACCGAATACGCCATCGTGGGTGCGCCGGAAGGTACCCCACCCGTGGAGTTGGACACTCCCGGTGGTGGCACCGAAGGTGCGGAGACCCGTAACACCTACGCCGGCAGCGGCGGGGTGAGCGTCGGCGGCCTGTTCAATCGGCTACTGTTTGCGCTCAAGTTCACCGATCTCAATCTGCTGCTCTCGGATCGGGTGAATGAAGAATCCGTGATCCTTTTCGACCGCACTCCCACCGAACGGGTCACCAAAATGGCACCTTGGTTGAGCGTAGACGGCAATCCGTTCCCGGCCATCGTGGATGGCCGGGTGGTGTGGATCATGGACGGCTACACCACCACCTCCGAGTATCCCAACTCACAGCATGTGCAGCTTGGCAACGGCACATCTATCAACTACATGCGCAACTCGGTGAAAGCCACCGTCGATGCGCTAGATGGCACCGTTTCGCTCTACGCCTGGGACGAGACCGACCCGATTTTGGCCACCTGGATGCAGGTTTTCCCCGGATTGTTGCAGCCGAAGTCGGCGATCAGCGCCGACCTGATGCAGCACCTGAGATACCCCGAGGATCTGTTCCGGGTGCAGCGGCAGGTACTGGGGCGCTATCACACCACCAACCCCGACACCTGGTATCAGCAGTCCGACTTGTGGCAGGTGCCGAGCGATCCCAGGGCCACCAGCGCTGGGGTGAAAGAGCCGCCGTACTACCTGTCGATCAAGTGGCCAGACGATGAACAGCCAGTGTTCTCGTTGACCGCGGTGTACGTGCCGCGCGACCGTGAAAACCTGGGCGCGTACCTGGCGGTGGTGGCAGATGCCTCCAGCCCCGACTATGGTCGTCTGCGGGTGTTGAAGCTTTCGGATACACAGCAGATCGCCGGGCCGGGTCAGACGTTCAACGCCATCACCACCGATCAGGCGGTGGCCGACAGGCTGCTGCCATACACCAAGCAGGGCAGTGCGCAGGCCATCTACGGCAACCTGCTCACGCTGCCGCTGGGCGGTGGTCTCATTTACGTGGAGCCGATCTACACGCAGCGTAAGAACGAATCCACCTCGGCGACCGGTTCGTATCCGGTGTTGCGATTCGTGGTGGTGCGTTTCGGCGAGCACATCGGCATCGGCGACACGTTGCAGGAGGCGTTGGACATGGTGTTCGCCGGCGATTCCGGTGCCGAGACCGGAGAAAACCCGGGCGATGGCACCGGCCCCGGTACGCCGCCTGATCCGGATACACCGACCGATCCGGGTGTCCCAATCGACCCCGGTACGCCGACAGAGCCAGACCAATCCTCCAGCGCGGCGGTCAAAGCGTTGCTCGCCGAAGCTGAGGGATTCTTTGTCGCCGCCGACAAGGCGCTACAAGCCGGTGACCTTGCGGGCTACCAAGCCCAGTTGGCCCGTGCCCGC
>JAIRRM010000156.1 GCA_031255975.1 Propionibacteriaceae bacterium
CCGCGCCGGACTGGAATGAGCCTTCTCGGTCAAGCACGTCGGGCTGAAGCCCAGCTTCGCACTCGTTCACGCTGTCCGGGCAGGCCGTCGAGCTGAAATCGCCGTAGGCGTTGAAACCCGCGGGCACCCCTGTCTGCACCAGCAGATAAACGCCAGCCGACAGTTTCAGAGACTTCAGCGGACCGGCCGTGAACGGAACGCTCACATGATCGCTGCCGCTCTGCCGGTCACCGGTCACCAAAGTGGCGTGCTCCAGCGCCGCGGCCCTACCCTCTGGGGTATCCAGGGTGGCGGGTGCGGCATAGGCCGGATCGATGGCATAAAGCTCGTAGGTGGCTCCGGCCAACGGTTGATGCTCACCGCTAACGCCGTCTAGAACCTCGGAGAACGTATTGACCGTCAGCCAACCGGTACCGCGATAGTTCGGGAAGATGACAGGTGCCGGTTCCTCGTGACCAGTCTCGCAGCCCTCACCTATTTCGCAGGGGGGGGTGCCAGCCCCGGAGTTGCCGTTACCGTAGTAGGTGGTGAACAGCGTACCGCTATTGTCCATGGTGATACCGAAGGTCGGCGGGTTGGCCGGATCCCACTCGTAGGCGTTGGGCAACGGTGAGCAGGTCGGGTTTCCTGGGTCTGGGGCTGCCAGGTCGCAGCCCTCCTTCGGCTTCTCCACGAACACCACACTCCACTGGGTGCGCTCGTTCGCGTAGGCGTAGCGCACCGAGTTGGGCACAGGACTATGCCCCTCCTCCGTGCCGTCCCAGTCGATCATGCCAGGCACTACCCCGCCAATATCCAGCGTGGCACCTATGCTGCCGTCCGGAGACGTGTTGATGGGGTAGTTGTGATACCTATATACGACCTCATCAGCGTCTGGCATCTCATCGCCGTTGGCGTCGTCGGTGGCGGGATCCCACGTGAAGACCCCCCAGTCCTCACACGCTCCGCCTACAAGCGGAGAGCAGTAGAACACCTCGGTGATGTTGTAATACTCGGTGATGAACTGGCCTTGACGCAGTTCGGCGTCACCCCAGTCTCTGGAGCGTGCCGTGGCGATCGGCGCATCCTCGAAGGTCGGCAGTATTTCATACTTGCCCTCACTGGTGAGATACGCCGGGAATACATCGAACTCGATGCCGCCGAGGCGGGTGTCACGCACATACTCCATCAACGCCACGTCCAGCCTGAAACCATCCTTCTCAACGAAGTTGCGCACCAGGCGCGGCCCCAACGCGGAAGGAGAGTACGGAGCCCGGTTGGAGTTCCCGAAGGTGAGTTGACGATTGCCCTCGTTCCACTCGGTGTCCGGATTATCGGCGGGATGCTGGCCGAGTTCGACCAGAACACCGAGATGATCGGGAACCGGCTTCCAATCGGTATCGGCTTCGGCGTCAATACCGCTGGGCCGCGTGTTCTGGTAGTAGAGCGAAGTGGTTTGATCTCCCTGAGCATCTGCCGGAATCCAGCTATTCGGAGCGCTGTAGGAGTAGGGCATCTTGGTCTTGACCACAACATACTTACCGGCGGGAAGACCGCGCGACCAACCTCTGTTGCCGCCTTCCACATCACCAGCACCGATCTCAATGTTGTCTACCGGAGCACCGGTGGTGCAGGTAGCCGGATCAATCGGATCGCAGCCAGGCGCGTCTTCGTCATACAGGTACACCGCGAACCAGGAATCGGTGACCACGATGCCGTCCCATTCCGTCTCGCCAAACATGGAGCGGAAATCACCATCGAAGCCGCCTGCCACACCACTTTCGGTATCGTGCAGCTTGATGGGCACTTCCCACAGTTCGATGTGGAACTCGTTCACTCGGTTCGTCAACGTGTAGTAGGTACCGCTGCCATTGCCGCGCGGAGCCCAGAAGTTGGAATCATCGCCCTCATTGTCATGGCCACGCACCAGGTAGTAGCCGGCGGCACGAGACGGATTACTGCTCGCGTCGCGCCACGCGAAACTGAACTGCTGTTCGATTGCGTTGTACGACAACCCGGAGGCGTTCTCACCCGGGATAGGCGGAACCACCACCTCTTCGAGCCAGTACTTGCGCAATGGGTCGATCTGGTTGAAGTTCAACATGCCGGCTTCATTGGAACAGATCTGTGTCGCCGTCTCCACTGAACCGGGTTGTGGATCCGTCAGCACCACGTTGTTGCTGCCCGCCGCGACCTCATAGTACTGACCCAGGTCATCCCAAAGCACGAAGCAGGCACCTTCCAGGGGTTGACTTACCCGTCCGCCATCGTCATCCCATTCCATCAATTGACCACGCTTCTCGAACCTGATGTCGGGGCGCTTGATGTTGGTCCAGACAGCACTGATGGTGTTCTGGGTGGTTCCGTTAGAGGCGGTGACGCCGGGGATCTGCGACGACCCCGATGGCGGTGTGCCGACCCAGGAGACGGTCGGTTTGCCCCGCTCGTCGATCACTATCTCAATCGCAGCGCCACTGGCCACATACGGCGACATATCGCCGTACTCCTCAAGGTAGTAGGTGCCGGGCTTCAACCCGCTGAAGCTGACCACACCGCTGCTGTTGGTCGGCAAGATCATAGCCGTCGTTCCATCGGGGCAGCTACCCGGGGCGGTGCACCGCAACCGGAGGCTGGTCACAATACCGGCGCTGCTGCTGGCGTCACGCTTGGTGATGGTCACGGTGTTCAACGGAACGTTGAGCATCGTGCCCCAGGAATGGGTATTCGGCTGAGTGGAGAGGTCAACATAGTGGGCGCTCGTGATCTCAATCTTTTTCACGAAACCGCTATCGACAAGGGTTCCGGTAACGCCAATCTCGTCAATGTAAGACTCAGCCGTGGCCTTGGGAACCGAGTAGCCGCTGGTGGTCTTGAACCAGGATTCCCCTCCGTTGGCGGTGAAATACTCCGGCTTCATGTAGTTGGTACTACTCGTCAAAGTGGTCTCGACGAGCAGATAGGTACCCGCCGTCAGATTGGGGGTACGGACTACGCCGCTGCCATCCGGTGCCGCTAGCAAACTGTGGAACACATACTCGGTCGCTCCGTCGTTCAGCCGGTATAGCGCAAACCTGGCATTACCCATACCGCTCATGACGTTAGCACCAGTGCTAGCGCTGACACGCTGCTTGGTGACAGTGACGATCGGCTTGTAGCGCCACAGGAAAGCCGCGGTCTGCACCGACGCCGGGTCGGCGGTGGTCGGGTCGATGCTGGCATTACCAGCGCCGCCCGGAGCCTTCACCGCGTCGGCTATCGGGGTGGCCGGAGTGCCGGCGACGACGTTTACCGTGACCTGCTGCTGCACACTGCCACCGCTGGTCACGATGTTGTTACCGCCCATCGATTCGATCAACACCGCGCTGGCGCCAATGTTGATTGGCTCGATGGTGTAAGTACCGACGGGCACGAACCCGCGCCAATCTCCCACATTCTGATTTATAGCCGGACTCGTCACATTCGGAATCGTCACATCGAGTACGCCATCCGAGTCCCACCAGCCGTCGTCAGCCGAGTTGAAGTCGGTCTTCACAATGCGGTACTGCTGAACGCCCTGAAGGGCTCCGGTACCGTTGAAGTTACGGATGGCCAGCTGACCAGCCCGCGACACATTGACGTGCCGGGGCACACCGATGTTCTCCGGACGCAGGCCGGAGTCACCGGCAGGTTGCGCGTTCAATGTCGGCATCTCGCCGGGCGCGCTGCCGAGGAAGAACTGGCCTCCGTACGAGCCTGCCGTGATGGTAAGCCGCAGGTTATCACCTTGATACAAGGCGTATTGCGTGGAGAGATCAACGCCCCCGGTACCGCTGCTGCTCCGCAACGAAACCTCACGCACGCAGTAGGTGCCACTTGGAAGTTCTTTACCCACATAATTCACGGTTGAGTTGTTCAACGTGAAGGTCACGTCGCCGCCGTTGACCGCATCTTGTAGTGCGGTGGTGGCGCAACTGCCACTGAAGGGATCACCGCTAACCGGGTACAGGTTGTAGGTGGCCACGAAATTCTGGGTGCTGAAGGTGCCATCGGGATTCTGCAGCAGTTTGCCGGCGCGGAAACCGCCATAGTTGGATTGCAAGAAAGCGGTGTAAACGTTCAACGCCGCGGGTTCCGCCACTGTGACCGACTGATCGGTGGTGGTCGGGATGGTTGGCGCGGTGGGGTCATGCAGTTCGATGGAATGCAACGCCCAGTCGGGGTCACCAGATTTGTCCCTGACGTAGAAGGTGGCGAAATACTGGATGTTCTCAAAGATCAGATAGTCGCCGCCCGCGTCGGTGCCGGCGTAATCGGCAACCAACACCTCAGTGGTGGCGCTTGCGTCGGTGTAGAGGCCGAGCGAGCCGTGGAAACTCACATACGTCGCCGGGTGCATGAACAGCTGCTGCCGCTTGGTGTACACCTTGATGTAACCGTGTTGGTTAGCATCGCTGCGGAAGTCGAGATAATCGGTGGGTAGGCGATACTCAGTGCCGTCCACATACAGGCGCGCAAGGCCGGTCGCGTCTGGAACGGAGACCTCAACCAACAGACCGTTGACGAGGTTGTCGTGAGCGGACTTAACGTCATCGCTGATTTCGTCACTTTGCCAAAGTCGGTACCAACCCGGCTCAAGATCGGCGAACGTCGCCAACGACTCGGCACCGTACAGGACAAGTCTCGCGGTACGTCTATCTTGCGGATACACCTCAATCTTGCTGCTGGCAGCACCATCCCTCACTCTGGCGAGGGTGAACTCCACATTCGAGAGATCTCCGGCGCTAAGATCGCTGTCCCCCTCCCATGACTTAGCCATCTCCACCGTGTAATAACGATCTGTACCCGAGGCGTGCAGTATCTGGCTGATGGTCAGTGACGGCAGGGTTGGCTGCTGTTGCACCCACCCGAACGCCACCTCGGTGCTACCTCCAGGGGTGGTGGCTGGTACGTTGGTGGTGACCGGCGTATACGAAACGGATACCGTGTTGCTGACAGACTGCGGCTCCGTAAGAATCGCCGACTCGCCATAACGGTTGGTGTAATCGTCCTTATCGAAAACGACCGTCACCTCGAAGGTGCGGGTGCCAGAGTACGCATCGGTGGAAACATCCGGCACATCAAACTCGATCTGCCGCGTATCGGCGGTGGGCTCGGTGACGACGACATCGGGCACACCCACCCTCACATTGCCTGTCTTGACTTCCTGAACCGTGATCGATGTGGGTACACCGCTGGCCAAGAAACCGGAGAGCGTGTCACTGACATGAATGTTGTTCATGAACAACCGGCCGAAGGAGCCGCCAGGCTTGTTGGAACTGACGGTGAGGCGATACGTGATCGTGTGATTGTCTTCGGCATCTCCGTCGGTGACGACATCGACATAAGAGCGTTCCAGCAGGTCGGGGAAAACCTGCTCGCTGGGGTTGCTGGTAGAAGAGATGTACTGGGAGACAGACCACACTTCATCGGCCCTGGAGGTGAGGGTGACTTCGCTGCTGTGGTTGTAACCCGATTCCGCGACTACGCCGGTGCCGAACGCGTTCTGGCCCGCGATGCCCTCAGCCTCGAAGCAGTACACCTGAACCGGGAAGGTATGTTCATCCGGGGTGATGCCATTGTCAAATGTGTACCGCAACGTCGCGTTCGGCATGGTGAAACTACCATACAGCGCCAGCTTCCAGATGAGCAGCGCCTTATCCAGCACTATGTCCGTGCCGGGGATGGCGTAGTTCTCGACGTACTGCGCTCCGGCGTCACCGATGTTCGGGGCGTCGGTATGGCTGGAATCCTGCATCACCGGCACCACGAGCAACATGCCAGCACCCGCCGCGGTCGACAGCCCGCTAGCCGAAAGTGCGAGCTTCACCAGTACGGATTGACCGGCCAGCACGTCGTAGGTGCCGCTGTTCACGGTGCATGTCAAGTTCGGGTTGATCTCGAAATCACCGGAGCCGCCGTTTCGAGGTGCAGGTCGCTGCTGCGCCGGTGGAGCAGCCGGGGTATCATGCTCCGCCGGTGTCTCCGTGGACTCTGCGGGCTCCGCCGGTGTCTCCGCCGACTCCTCCGTGGACTCTGGCGGCTCCACGGGCTCCGTGGTCTGCGTTGGCACCTCTGGTTCACTGGTGGGATCCGATGTCGTAGCGTCGCCCGACGGTGCGCTCGTCGTGGTCTCGCTCGTGACTGGCTCACTCGGATCCGTCGGATCGCCGGAGGCGTTCAGTCCCGCGAGCCCCAGCCCCAGCGCCGCGGCCAGCACGATGGCCAGACCTCGCTTAGACCAACGCGGCGCGGCGTCATGACTTAGAGACTTAGCGTTATCGGAGTCGCTGTGCGAAAACATCCTCATGGATAACCCCATCCAATGAGCGGTTCCCATGCGTGCTGGGAAGGCGGCTCCTCCCTTGACGGGACACGCATAACAAACCGGACTCAAGGTACCAGGGTTATCCTAATCATTTTCACATTACTAAACCAAGTATTTTCTGCTCTGGCGTGGTCTTACGTTTACATCAAAAAAAAATAGTTTCTTTGAAGCTTTACCTCTATGTGACACAAATCTTCTCCTTAACGCGGGGCGAGGGGTATATAAAGGCGCTCCAGCGACACGTCCGCCCAGAAAATGTTGTTGCCAACAGTTGGCTAAACCCATGGTTCAGACTCGCCACACCATCCACCCCAGCGCCTCAGCTTCAACTCGGGTAGCTTCGCTCTGTTGACCGGTGCCGCGCAACCATCCGGCGGCGTGTCCCAATCATGCCCAGGTGTCGGCATAAAAGAGCGTCAGTACTTCATCCGCATGGCGGTGCGCACCTCGTCAAGAGTGGCTTCAGCAACCACGTTGGCCTTCGCATTACCGGCGGCCAACACCTGTTCCAGGTAGCCTGGATCGGCAAGCAACTCGGCGCGCCGGGCCCGGATCGGAGCAAAGAAGGTGTTGACGGCCTCGGTGACATATGCCTTCAACGCGCCACCGCCACCATCGCCGATGCCCTCGGCGATGGCTTCCGGATCGCCCCCAGTGGTCAACGCCGCCAGCAATAGCAGATTGGACACCTCGGGCCGTCGCGCCGGATCGTAGCTGATATGTCGATCAGAATCCGTCACCGCTTTCTTGATGAGCCTCGCGGTAGCATCGGCGTCCATACCGATCTCAATGGTGTTGCCCTTGCTCTTACTCATCTTGGTGCCATCGGTGCCCAGGATATTCATGGCTTCGCTGAGCAGGGCTTCTGGCTGCGGAAACACCGGAGTATCCGGGGTGCTGCGCCCGTAACGCTCATCGAAGCGCCGTGCGATCACCCGGGCCTGTTCCAGATGCGGCAGTTGATCTTTGCCCACCGGGACAAGGTGCGCCTTACAGAAAAGGATGTCGGCGGCCTGATGCACCGGGTACGTGAGCAGCAGCCCACTCATGGGCCGCCCTCCGGTAGCCTCATGCTCGGCCTTCACCGTGGGGTTACGTTTCAGTTCGGCATCGGTGACCAACGACAAAAATGGCAACAGCAACTGATTTAGCGCCGGGATCGCCGAGTGCGTAAAGATCACAGCTCGCTCCGGGTCGATGCCACACGCCAAATAATTAGCGACAGCGGAGTAAACGCGCTCCCGGATCGGCCCCACCCCATCGCGGTCGGTAATGACCTGGTAATCGGCGGAGAGCACCCAGGTCTCGACGCCGAGGTTCTGCAACCGCACCCGGTTGGCGAGCGAACCGAAGTAGTGCCCGATGTGCAGTTCGCCGGTGGGACGATCCCCGGTGAGCACCCGCCAACGCTCGGGGTGTGCCACCAGATCGGCTTCAATCTTCAGGCTGCGCCGCTGGCTAGCCGCCAGGCTGGCCTCCGAAGTCGCCGCTGCCAGGTTGTCACCCACGTTGTCTTCCGACATGCCTTAACCTTTTCCGGCACGTCCTCTACCTTTTAGACATGCCCTTCGCTCATCCGGTTTCTGCTCGTTGTCGGCACCGGTCTCTAGCCGAGCCCTACTCCGCCGCGCCGCGCGATCCGCGCCAGCACCTCGTCCAAGCTTGCCACAGTGGTGGTGTTGCAACCCAAGTCATGCTTGATCTTGCCGCTGCCGTGGTAGTCGGACGAGCCGGTGCCGATGGCTCCGACGCGCACCGCCAGGGCGTGCAGTTCGGCCCGATCAGTTGCGTCATGGTCACGGTGATCCACCTCGAAACCATCCAAACCTCGCTGGAGCACCAGGTCAGCCAGCATCGCCTTCGTCAGCACGTCGCGGGCACTGCGACCCCAAGGATGCGCGATGAGGGCCACTCCCCCGGCCTGGTGGATGAGTTCGATGCCCTTTAGCAGCGGACAACGCAGATGAGGGACGTACGCCGGGCCATCGTCATAGAGCCATTTATCGAACGCCTCGCGCCGGTCACTCACATAACCCTTGGCCACCATCACGTCGGCGACATGCGGACGGCCCACCGTGGTGGCGTCCTCGGCCTGGATGTAAATCTCCGCCGCCTCCACCGGCATCCCCAACGCGGTAAGTGCCGCCGCCATCTTCCCGACCCGTCCATCACGGGATTCACGGATCGACCGCATCGCGTCGTCTAACGGCCCCGGTTCGTCCCTCACTCCCAGACCAAGCAGGTGCACCGAACGACCTTCAAGTTCGGTGGACAGTTCCACCCCGCCCAACACGCTGATGGGGCGTGGCATCACCAACTGGTCGGTGGAATCGCCCACAAGATGATCGGTGGAATCGCCCGCCGCAAGGTTTACGGCGTCCCGAAGGGCACGAGCTTCCATCCTCGCCGCGGACAATCCAGCCAGGCTATCGTGGTCGGTGAGCGCCACCACGTCGAGCCCCAGCGCGGCGGCATGACGTACCAACTCCGCCGGAGAATCGGTGCCATCCGAAATACTCGAGTGGGTGTGCAGATCGATACGCATACCACCATTCAACCGCAGTTGGGGCAAGAAACGACAACACGGCCTACCAACAGCGCCCCTCCGGAGCATGGCCCCAAAAGCGGCGGCCCAGCCGATGAAAAGCCGGTGCCCGGAGGAAGAAAAACGAAAACATGGACGCCCTCGTCCAGCATATGAACGTCCGCTAAACTCGCAAAAGGGATTCATCCGCTCTACACGAGCGTGTAACAGGGCCGCAATATGCGTATGACAGGCTCGTTCCCAAGGTCACCGAAGCAAGAGAGGGGCTCACCGTTGACTCAGACCGATGTACCCGCTGGTGCTGAAACTGTCGTCGCGCTGAGAGACGTGCAGAAATGGTTCGGCGATCTCCACGTGCTGAAAGACATCAACCTGAGCGTAGAACGTGGCGAAGTGGTAGTGGTGATCGGGCCATCCGGCTCCGGCAAGTCCACGCTCTGCCGCACCATCAACCGCTTGGAACCGATCGACTCCGGCACCATTGAGGTAGCCGGTGAACCACTGCCCGCAGAGGGCAAAGACCTCGCCATGCTGCGCGCCGAAGTGGGCATGGTGTTCCAAAGTTTCAACCTGTTCGCCCACAAGACGATCCTCGACAATGTGACGCTCGGCCCCATCAAGGTGCGCAAAACCGATAAGGTGACCGCCCGCGAGGAGGCGCTGCAACTACTTGACCGAGTGGGGATTCGCAGCCAAGCCGACAAACTGCCAGCAGAACTTTCCGGCGGCCAGCAACAGCGCGCCGCCATCGCCAGGGCGCTCGCCATGCACCCCAAGCTGATGCTTTTCGACGAGCCGACGTCGGCTCTCGATCCCGAGATGATTAACGAAGTGCTGGACGTGATGACCGACTTGGCGCAGTCCGGCATGACCATGATCGTGGTGACACACGAGATGGGGTTCGCCCGCCGCGTCGCTGATCGGGTGGTTTTCATGTCCGACGGAGAAATCATGGAAGAGGCCACCCCAGAGGAGTTCTTCACCAACCCGGTCACTGATCGGGCCAAGGACTTCCTTGCCAAGATCCTGCAACATTGACGGCTACCGTTTCCGTCATGTCAGAGTAAGAAGATGGAGAGGAACACAATGATGAAGAAGAAGTTCATGGCCGCCGCTTTCGGCACCATGTGCCTAGCGCTGCTAGCCACCGGCTGTAGCTCCGACGACCCAGCCGCGCCAGGCACCAGCGGCACCACTTCCACCATTCCGGCTGGCCCGACGCTCAAGGTGGTCGGTTCGCCGTTCACCACCGAGCTTTACGGCGTGGGTCTGCCCTTCGATTCGCCCTACTGCGAGCAGGTGAACACCGCCATCAAGGCCATGATCGCTGACGGCACTTGGGAGGCCAAGCTCGACGCGCAGATGCAGGGTGTGCTCTACACCCCGAACGCCGAGAAGAACGCGCCGGAGAACCTGGCCAACGAGGTGTGCGACCATACCGGCACCGCCGCGCTGGTCACTTCTGGCCGTCTCACCATTGGTATCAAGTTCGACCAGCCGAAACTAGGTTTCAAGAACCCAGACGGCACCTACTCTGGTTTCGATGTGGATGTCGCTATCTATGTCGCCAACGCGCTCGGCTTCTCCCCGGACAAGATCGACTGGGTGGAGGCCCCGTCCCGGGCTCGTGAGACCATGCTGGAGAACCATCAGGTTGACATGATATTCGCCACCTACTCCATCACCGAAGCCCGCAAGGAGAAGGTGGAGTTCGCCGGCCCGTACTTTGTCGCCGGACAGGATCTATTGGTACGTGGCGATGACGACCGCTTCACCGGCCCCGATTCGCTGAACTCGTCTGATTTCAGGCTCTGCTCCGTCACCGGCTCGACCCCAGCCCAGAAGATCAAGGATACGTACGCCAAAGACGTTGAATTGGTCGAGGTTACCGGATACAGCGAGTGCGTCACCGCACTGCTGGCAGGTCGAGTGGATGCCGTGACCACCGACGACATCATCCTCGCCGGTCTGGCCGCCGCTGGCACCCAGTAAGGTGCGGTCCTTGACGGACGCCTAGAAGTTGTCATCGGGCCGGTTGTCCCCCGTATATAGCCCGTATAAAATCAACCGGCCCGGTGGCGACACCACGCCAAAGAGGGGACGTTGTAGTGGAAGCATTCTTTGACTATCTAGGACGGTACTGGGAGTTCATCACCCAGCGCGATTCAGACGGCGATTTGATCTACAACATCTTGGGTGCCTTCTGGGTGAACATCCAGCTCACGCTCTGGTCAGGACTGCTGGCCTTGGTGCTTGGCACCGTGGTGGTAGCGATGCGTATCAGCCCCATCGCGTCACTCAGGGCAGTCGCCACCGCCTACACCAACATCTTCCGCGACATCCCCCTCACCGTGGTGATCTTGATGATGTGGCTGGTGGTGTGGACCCAACTCGGGGTCACCTTCGGCGGCAAAATGATCACCGACTTCTTCGTCTTGGCCGTCATCGGCCTGGGGTTGTATCACGGTTCATTCATGGCCGAGGCGCTACGTTCCGGCGTCAACACCGTGCCGCTGGGGCAGGCCGAGGCCGCCCGCGCCATCGGGTTGACCTTCATGCAGTCGGCACGCATGGTCGTGCTGCCGCAGGCGTTTCGCGGTGCCGTCGCCCCCATCGGCAACACCCTGATAGCCCTTATCAAAAACACCACTGTCGCCTCGGTCGGCGCGGTTTCCACCGAAACGTCATCCACCATGGCAGGCATGATCGAGTTCGGCCCCCAGTTCATCTTCCTGATCTTCCTGACGTTTGCCCTCGGCTACGTGGCCATCGTCATCCCGGTGGGCACGCTCAGCACCTACCTCTCGCGCAAACTGGCGGTGAAACGATGAGTGAAAAAACTGCCAGAATGGCCAGCAGACACCGCCGCGCCGAACACTCGGTGCTATTCGATTCCCCAGGCCCGCGCACCAAGCGCGTCATCGCCCTCGCCAACATCATCGGCGTGGCGTTGGTGGCGTACGGCCTATACGCCCTTTTCGCGGTGCTTAAAGATAAAGGGCAGATGGACCCGAAACTGTGGGCGGTGGTTGTCGATGCGAAGTCATGGACCAACTTCTTCCTGCCCGGCTTGCTCAACACCTTCCGCGCCGCAGCGGTGGCCATCGTCGGTGCCATCGCCTTCGGGTTTATCCTCGGCGTGGGTCGTCTGGCGATGAACCCGCTCATCAGGGGGATATGCGGTGTCATCGTGGAGTTCCTGCGCGCCGTGCCAGTGCTACTGATGATGATCTTCCTTTGGAGTTTTCTCGGCAGGCTGCGTGTGCCGTCGCCTGACTTCTGGGCGGTCAGC
>JAIRRM010000177.1 GCA_031255975.1 Propionibacteriaceae bacterium
GCGAAGCTCAACAACCCGGCCAACCCCGCGCACAGTCCGGAGATGGCGAACACCGCGATAAGCACGCCCTTGGTGTTGATACCGGCGACCCTGGTGGCCTCCAGGTTGCTGCCGACGGCGTAGATGTGGGTGCCAAACGCGGTACGGTTCACCACCACCGCCAAGATGGCGATGGCCACCGCCCACACGGCGACGGGTTGCCAGCCAAACCCAAACACGGCCAATGGCGAGTCATGCACCGCCACCCGTTCACCACCGGTGATGGTGAGCGCGATGCCGCGGCAGAGCGCCATCATGCCGAAGGTGACGATGAACGGAGGCAACCCTCCGTACACCGAAATGGCACCGGAGATGGCACCGACGACCAGCCCGGCGATCAGCGCCAGCAAGACGGCGACCGGCGCGCCCAGCGGCATGGCCAACGCGGCCACCATCGCGGTGAGGGCTAACGCCGACCCCAGCGAGAGGTCGATGCCCCCGGTGAGAATCACCAGGAACTGCCCGAGTGCCAGCACCCCGATGATGGTGCACTGCTGGGCGATGTTGTAAAGGTTCGACGCGGTAAAGAACAACGAACTGGTGCTAATGCCGACGATAACTAACACGGCCAGCAGTAGCCACGCGCTGTAATCAATGATGAGTCTGCGGTGCGCGGAGAGAAACTGCCAGATCTTGCCACGGCCACCCTTTGAGCGGGCACTTCCGGCATCCATGGTTACGGCGCTCATGCCGCCTCCTCAATGATCGCGGACATGGGGGGAATCGCCAGTTCCAGAATCTCGGCCTGGGTGGTGTTACGCGGGTCCACCTCGCCACGCAGTCGTCCGGCGCTCATCACCAAAATACGGTCGGACACGGCCAGTATCTCGGGCAGTTCGGACGAGATGACGATGACGGCTAAACCCTGCGCCTTCAGTTGTCCGATGAGGTTGTAGATCTCCTTTTTGGCACCTACGTCGATGCCAACCGTCGGCTCGTCCATGATGAGCAATTTGCACTCCGACGACAGGCATTTCGCCAGCACCACCTTCTGCTGATTGCCACCCGAGAGGCCGGAGACGGCGTTTTTCACGTTGGCGGCCTTGACGGCCATCGCCTGAATGACCTCGCCCACTTTCTCGTGCATCGCGCGGTAGTTCACCAGCCAGAACGGGCTCATGGTGGCGATCACCGACAGGCAGGCGTTCTGTTCCACGGAGAGCATCGACACCAAGCCCTCGGCGCGACGATCCTCCGGCACCAGCGCTATGCCTTGTCGCACCGCGTTGCTGGCGTCGCTGATCTTGACGGGTTTGCCGTCCAGATAGATCTGTCCCGTGTCCAGCCGATCCAGCCCCATGATGACCCGAGCCAGTTCAGTACGACCGGCCCCCACCAACCCGGCGATACCCACAACTTCTCCGGCGCGCACACTGAGAGAGATGTCGTACAGCGCGCCTTTACGGCCCACCTGCTCAAGCCGTAGTACCTCGTCACCCTTGGGCGCGTCGATGGAGTCGTTTACGTAGGCGGTCACATCCCGACCCACCATCTGCCGGATGAGGGCAGGCTGATCGGTTTCGGCGACATTGGACGTGCCGATGTAGCGGCCATCGCGCAGCACCGTTACCCGATCACCGATACGGAAGATCTCCTCCAAACGGTGCGAGATGTAGATGATACCGATGCCGCGCTCCGTCAACCGATTGACCACCCCGAACAGCACATCCAGTTCGCGGCCACTGAGCACCGCGGACGGCTCGTCCATGATGAGCACCCGGGAATCGCGGCTGATGGCGCGAGCGGTGGCGGTGAGCTGCTGCAACGAGATGCCGAGTTCCCCCACCCGGGCGGTCACGGGGAAGCTGACGCCCAACGAGTCCAGCAACTCTTGGGCACGGGCGTTCATGGTGCGCTTGTCGAGCAGCCGACTGCCGCTTTTGAGTTCGGAGCCGAGGAAGATGTTTTCAGCCACGCTGAGTTGTGGCACCAACTGTAAGTCTTGGTAGATGACGGCCAACCCGAGGTCACGCCGAGTACGCATGTTGGCTCTGGTGATGTCGTGGCCGACAAAGCGGATAGTTCCCGAATCGGGGGTTATGGCACCGGTGATCGCCTTGATAAGGGTGGATTTACCGGCCCCGTTCTCGCCGACGAGGCAGTGTACTTCACCCGGACGTACCTCGAAATCAACAGCGTCCAGGGCGGTGACACCGGCGTAACGTTTAGTGACGGCGGTAGCGCTGAGCACAACTTCAGGAGTGTCGTTCACTGCTGTTCTCCTCGCCTGTTGCGGTGGTTCGGTTGGGTCGCAACCGACTGAGCCCGCGTTTTTGTCGGTTACGCCCTGCTCCTACTTGAGCCCAGTGTCGCCGTATCCCAACCTTGGGTGCTGCGGCGGAAACACGCTGCCCCGCCGCAACACCCTCGGTCGGAAGAAGGAACCCTGGAAGGAGCAAGGGGTCCTCAGGTGAGTTGATCCCTCACAGCCGGAGGATAACAACTCCGTTTCATATCATGCTCGTACTTTGACTGACGGGTAGATCAGCGCGGTGCGAACATCATTTCGCCGTCCAGCATCTCCTGGTAGACGTCTTTAGCTTCGGTGTCGGCCTCTGGTGTGAGGTTGTTGAAGCAGGTGAACGGCTTATCCGGGGTTGCTGCTACGGTTTCACCGGCGAGGATCTGCTGCACATACGGCAGGATGATCGGCCCGAAGTACGGCGTGTTGGAGCAGGTGGCGGCCAGGTTGCCAGCGGCGACCTCTTTCATGGCCTCTACCAAGCCGTCTTTACCGATGATGCGACCGAGCAGTTCGTCTCGACCCGCGTTCTGAATAGCCCGCAACGCACCGAGCGCCATCTCGTCATTCTGCGCCCACACCATGTCGATCTGACCGGCGGCGAAACGGCTGAGGTAGTTCTCCATGATCGTCATGCCGGGGCCGCGCTGGTTATCGCCGTCTTGCGAATCGAGAATCTTAATCTCGGGGTACTGGCTGATGACGGACTGGAAGCCCTTATCCAAACCGATCTGCGGCGCGGAACCGAGGTTGCCGACGATCTCGACTATGGTGCCCTTGGGCGAGCCGTTTATATCGGTGAGGATTTGCACGGCCAGTTCACCGAACGCCTTGCCCATTTCCTCCCAGTTGACGGTTATCAACGTCTTGTACTGGCCAACACCCGGTGTCGCCCCAAGCCCCTGGTCGGCGACCAACAGCGGCACGCCTGCCTCTTCGGCGAGACCGACGATCGGAGTGGCGGCCTCTTGCTCGGCCGGCTCCACTACCAGCAGCGCCGGGTTCTGCTGCAGCATGGTCTGCACCTGAGCGATCTGACGCGCCTGGTCGGCATCGGCCTGCTGATAGATGACGCGATAGCCAGCGCCCTCCAGAGTCTTGACAATCGAGTCGGTGTTCTCGGAACGCCAACTATTCTCCACGCTCTCCTGCGCGAACGCGATTAGCGGTGCGTCGTTACCCGGTGTCGTGCTCCCGCTCGGATCCTCGGCAGGATCGTCACTGGAGCAGGCCGACAACGAGAGCGCGATCACGGCGGCAAGCGCCGCCCACTTCTTCGTTGAATGCATGAGGTCACTCCCATCACAGTTGTTGAGCATCATTGCTCGTCGCCGACGCTATCAGTTTATGAATCGATACACAAGATATTTACTTAGGAGTTTCCTCAGGGTTTTATCAGGTTATTGTGGTGGCATAGTGCGCATAATGCGTTGTGGAAGCCGTATTGCCTGAGGAAATGTTTCTCATACGCCTTAGCTGAACCGCGCTATGCTCAAGTGCGATTAGGCGTTAATGGCGGCACTTGAGTGTATCGATTCACAAATGATGTGCGGACCCGGTGCGCTTCCGTTCGGGGTTGGAATCGGCATCAGTTTTTTGGGGACGGGTGGTGGGGTGCCGGGGCATACAGGCGTAAATCGCCGTTCATTGGGCAGTTCGGTACGGTTCTGGGCCAGCCAAACGTACCGAACTGCCCAATGAACACCATGACGCGCCACCCACCGGGGGGACTGCCGGGGACACCGGGAGACCGGGGATTACGGGGATGGCACCTACCAGGAGGTGCCGGAAGCCGGGAACTAGCGGCGATACGCCCCCGGCAAAACCGCACGGACGACAGCGGACGGAGGCTAGCGGTGGTATGTCCCAAATAGCGCCGCGTGGGTGACGGCGGGGGACGGGTGCGTCTGGCACATGAGCGCAAATCGCCGTTCATTGGGCAGTTACGCACGGTTCTGGGCCAGCAAAACGTACCGAACTGCCCAATGAACACCCAAACGCGGCACCCACCGGGAGGCTGGGGATTACGGGGATGGCACCTACCAGGAGGTGCCGGAAGCCGGGAACTAGCGGCGATACGCCCCCGGCAAAACCGCACGGACGACAG
>JAIRRM010000061.1 GCA_031255975.1 Propionibacteriaceae bacterium
GAACACCGGGTCGGCGCAGTAAAGCGCATTGGGGTTGCGCCGCTTCACCAATGCCACCGCCTCGGTGATCGCCATGCCCATGTCGGCACTGCCCTGGTAGCCGGAGAGCACCGCGTCGATATGCGTCAGCGCGCCACGTTCATCAATTCCAACCACGATGTCTTTCACATCGGCGGCAGAGATGTGGATGCCGCGCCAAGCCCCGTAGCCGGTGTGATTGGAGAAGTTGACCGTATACACCGGCCAAACGTCAATCCCCGCCCGACGGAGCGGAAACACCGCAGCAGAGTTACCGGCGAAGCCATACGACACCGCGGACTGGATGGAGAGCACCTGCGGAGAAGCCATCCCCACATTATGCCACGGAGGTTTGTAGTGGGGGTGTATCCTAATCGATGCCCCGTTTATGGTGCCGTGGTGGCGCCGCAGGGGGTTAGTGAGTACTCAGAGAGGGAGAGCGATGGCGGATCGGGCGTTGCGCGGCATGGGGCTTGGAGCGAAGAGCTTCGAGGACGAAGAGGGCATCGAGTTCGCGGCGCGGGTGGCGCTGGGGTTCGACTGCGCCGAAAGCCATCACTTTGAGATCACCTTCGCAATCGAAGCCGATATGCCAACCGAGTGGGAATGTCCGCGCTGCGGCAAGATGGCGCTGCGCACCGATGGCACCCGCTCGGATGAACGCGACTCCAAGCCGCCGCGTACCCACTGGGACATGCTGCGCGAACGACGCACCATCGACGAACTTGAGGATCTGTTGCGCGAGCGCCTGGAGGCGCTGCACTCCACCGTGCGTTACTGACGCCACCGTGGCAACACGGCTCGCCCACCGCCGCTTAATGGAAACGGTTTCGGCCTGACACTCACGCCAGGAGTCGTAATCCGCCGCGCTAACTGCGGGCAAACTTTTCGGTAAGTGGCTCCAGATGTTTCTTGGCTCGGTTCGCCCAGCCCAGAATCTGACGCGAGCGACGCTCCAGGCCCCACTCGGCGGTTCTGAGTAGCGCCTCTTTGATGATGCCACCGCTCATCTTCGATTTGCCTGCGAGCCGCTCGCAGAACTCTATCGGCACCTCGGCCACCGTGCCCCCGGCTTCCAATACCCGCCGGGTCATATCCACCTGGAAGCTGTAGCCCCGGGATTCGACGGATTCTAGATCGATCTTGCGCAACATGTCGGCGCGAAACAAGTTGTAACCGCCGGTGGCGTCGTGGATCGGCACGTTCATCGCTGCCATCACCCAGATGTTCGCGGCGCGACTGAGCAGCTCGCGCTTACGTGACCAGTTCACCACCCGGCCACCTCTCATCCACCGCGATCCCTTCACCATATCCGCCTTGACTAGAGCGGCAAGCAGCATCGGTAACTCCTCAGGTTGATGCGAGCCGTCGGCGTCAGTCTCGATAAGCACGTCGTAGCCGCGTCCCAAGCCCCAACCAAACCCGGCGAGGTATGCCGTGCCAAGACCCTCTTTAGCGGGGCGGTGCAGCACATGTACCTGCGGGTCGCGAAGGCTCAATTCGTCGGCGATTCTGCCGGTGTGGTCGGGAGAAGCGTCGTCGGCGATAAGGATGTCCGCCTCGGGCACCGACTGACGCACTCGAGACACGATGCTCTCGATGTTGTCTGCCTCGTTGTAAGTGGGGATGATCACCAGGAGCCGTCCCAATGATGCGTACGAGTAGGCCATGGCGGCAAGTCTAGTCTGCGTGAGCCAGCTTGGCTTGTTTGCGGCGCAGCAGCACGGCATATGCCGCCAATAGCAGCATCACTCCAGCGGATGCCGGGCCGACGAAAGGTGCCACCCGTACCCCAAGTGACACGCCGGTGCGCACCGGTACGGTGTACACCCGTGCGGCGGCGGTGGCTTCCACGGTGCGATCAGCCACCGTGCCATCGGGCAAAATGAGCCCTGAATAGGAGCTGGTGGTGGCCACCACAATTTCACGTCCCAACTCCATGGCCCGCACTCTGGTGATCTCGAACTGTTGCAGCGGTTGCCAGGAGCCGGTGTAACCCGCATTGTTGGACTGTACGGTAATCACCGCCGCCCCGGCTCGTACCACGTCGTATACGGTGGCGTCGAAACCCAACTCGTAACAGATAATCACCCCGATCCCCAGTGGTTGTCCGGCGACGTTCACCGTCAGCACACCAGGGTCGATGCCGGGTACTGTCTGACGTCCCACCTGTTTCGCCTGTGGAAAGAGCTTGAAGATGAGGTCTTTCCATGGGGTGTACTCGCCGAAAGGCACCGCGTTGCGTTTGTCGTAGCGAGCGGTGATGCCGCTACCTGGCTCCCACCAGAGCGCCGAGGTCTGCCGTTCGCCCTCCCCCGGCCCGGACATCACCGCTCCGACGAGCACCGGCACCTGCGCCAATCGGGCGCTCTGCCCTATCAGCGCCGCGGCTGTGTCGTTGACGAGAGGATCGAGGTCGGAGGCGTTCTCCGGCCACAGCACAAAATCGGGTTGGGCGATCAACCCGGTACGGGCCAACGCCAGCAGTGTGGCGGTTTCGGAGTAGTGGTTGGCCAGCACACTTCCGGCGTATCCCATGGAGCGTGGCCCGGCAGAGCCGTCCACATTGCCCTGCACGATGCCGATGTTCACGTCGCGTTTATCCGACCCAGTGGCCGCTATGGGTAGCAGCCGCAGTAGCCCGCCGATCACGGTGATGATGATCGCAACCGCGACGGCGGCTAAAACGGTCGGCGTTACGCGAAACCACCGGCGCGGCGACGCTTCGGTGAGCGCAGCGGAGGGAGCGAGTACAGCGCGCCCCGCGTACGCCAACGCCGCCGCGCTCAGCGCCACCAGCAGCCCGGTGCCGGGCACGCCCAAAAACCGCAGAAAACCACCGAACGGGGCGTCGGCAGTGGTGTAGGCCAGTCGGGTCCAGGGGAACCCGCCGAACGGCACCAGCGCCGTGCCGTACTCGATAGCGGCCCAACTTATCGCGGCCAACGGCGGCCAGATGGGCAGTTCGGAGAACGCGGCGACAGCGAGAGCGTACAACAGCCCCCATAACGCCATGAACGCCACTAAGAGTACGGCCATCCACACGCCGTAGATGTAGATCCAAGAGACGGTGAGCCCGAACAGCCCCAGCCCGAACGCGTACCCGGCGGCCGCGGCGCGGCGCAGCGGCAACCCGACGACGCAGAGCGTGAAAGCGGCCAGCCCCAGCACGGTGAGTGGCCACCACCCGAGGGGCACAAACCCACACCCCACGGCCAGCCCGGCACAAAGCGCCACCGAGCACAGCAGCCATGGCCGAGCCTGAACGCCGCTGAGAATGCTCACCGGCTGACCATATCAGGAGGTTGGCTTGCGATGCTTGCTCGGTGCCTCCGGCGGCAGATCCACCAGGGGGCGGTCATTGAAAAGGGTGGTCAACACCACGGTGGTTACCGTCAACACGCTGGCGGCGTTGCGTAGTCGGTTGATGAACGCCTCCAACTCTACGGAGTCGCGCACCATAACTTTGGCCCAAAAATCGGCGTCACCGGCGACGGTGCAACAGCCAACGACTTCCGGAGCGCTCTCCATGAAGCTTCGTACGGTTTCATCCTGTTCCGATGAGAGCACCCGGATGGAGACAAACGCCGCCAGTGTACGGCCAACGGCATTCGGGTTGACTCGCGCGGTGTACCCGCTGATAACCCCAGCCGCCTCAATGCGCCGTACCCGCTGTTGTGCCGCGGAAGTCGACAGCCCCAGCTCCCGTCCGATGTCTGTGAAAGATATTCGCCCGTCTCGGGAGAGCAGGGCAAGTATGCTCTGGTCTATACGATCCACACGCGAACTATCGCATATTCCACCACTGGCAACTGCCGTTATCCAGATAGTGGAGCGTTATCCAGCTTCCCTTAGCTCGTCAACACATAGATAACGCTGCCGGCAAACAGATTGGCGGCGCGAGCGCTAAACCGCAGCGGTTCCCCAGTGTCTGAGAGTGGAACCCGCTGCTCCACCCGGAGGCCGACACGACGAAACAGCAGCTCCAGATCGGGCAGCGTGGAGTGGTGCAGGTTGGGCGTGTCGTACCACTCGTACGGCAGATCTTTGGAGCGCGGCATGTGGCCACGAAACAGGGTGAAACGGTGCCTCCAGTAGCCAAAGTTTGGCATGGTGACGATAAGCCGTCGTCCGATGCGTTTCATCTGGGCCAACACCTCTGCCGGGTACAACACCGCCTGGAGAGTGCGCGACAAAACCACCACATCAAACGCGTCGTCCGGAAACTCAGCAAGCCCGGTGTCGATGTCAAGCTCCACCACTGGCACACCGCGAGCAATCGCCGAAAGCACCGCCAGTGAGTCGCGCTCCACGCCGGTACCACCGCAACGCCGGGCGCTGATGAGATGTGCCAGCAGTTCACCTTCCCCACAGCCAAGATCAAGCACCTTGGAGCCAGTTGGCACCAGTGCTGCGATGCGTTGTAGATCAGCCCGTAGTTTCGCGGCGGTGTTGCCAGGGCATGTCTGCCCTGCAGCGCGGAGAAACTGCCGAATCGTGTCGGAGTACTCGGGGATGTCCATCAGGAACGAATCATGGCCCCAGGGGGCGTTGATGGCACGGAAGGTCACTGGGGCACCGGTTGATTCCAGTTGTCGCACGATGCGCCGAGAATGGCTGGTGGCGAACCGCCAATCGCTGTCGAAACTCACCACACAGAAATTGACCGGATGCTCCTTGAGCTTGTCACCGAAGGTTGGCTCGGCGAATGGGTCAAAGTAGTCCATCACCCGAGAAAGGTAGAGGTACGACAGCGCGTCGAAACGGTCGAGGAACACCTCGCCCTGGTGCCCCAGATAGCTTTCCACCGCGAAATCGGCACCAAAGCCGGGGGTATGGCTGTCCCGTTGCGGATTACGGTCGAACTTCTCAGCGAACGCCTGCTCGGATAGATAGGTGATGTGGGCCATCATCCGGGCGATGGATAACCCCACCCGGGGAGTCTCCCCACATGCCGCAAATCGCCCATCGTGGAAATGTTCGTCGGCCATGATCGATTGCCTACCGACGGCACTGAAGGCGATGTTCTGGGCGGTCAGTCGGCTGGATGCGGCGATGATGAGCGCGTTTGTCATGTCGTGCGGAAAATCCAGCGCCCACTGCAACACCTGCATCCCGCCTAGGGAACCACCGATAACGGCGTGATAGCGCGCTATGCCGAGTCGACGACTAAGTTCGCGGTGTACTGTCACGAAATCGCGCATCGTAAGCAGCGGGAAATCCAGCCCCCATTGCTCACCGGTGGCCGGGTTGATACTGGATGGGCCGGTAGTGCCCTGGCAACCGCCCAACAGGTTCGGTGACACCACGAACCAGCGGTTTGTGTCGATAGCCTTCCCAGGGCCGATCAATTCATCCCACCAGCCGGGGCGACGCTCACCCTCATGCCAACCGGCGGCGTGGGCGTCACCGGTGAGGGCATGACAGATGAAAACGGCGTTGCTGCGATCAGCGTTTAACGCGCCATATGTCTCGTATGCCACGGTTGCCGACGGCAGCCACGCACCACTGGCGAGGATGAGGGGGTGCTCTGGGCTGAAAAGACCAATGGAGTGGGTCTCGCTGAGTCCGAGGCCGGGGTATGTGGCTGCCCTGTCCCCACTCTCCTGCGCGTCCATCTCACTCCTATCCGTCACCGTTCCGCTCTCCAGCGAAGACAGTCGTGTAGGCAGCCTCTGCCGGGGTGCCGGCCGTCAGCCCCACCTCGGTCAGAAACTGCTCCTGTCTGGCCCAGAGCCCGGTGTCCATCGTCCCCAAAACGTCGTACACGTTACCGGAGTCTGTGACCTGCCCGTAGAGGCTGATCGTAGCCGTGAGGGTGTCAAGTGCCGCTTGGTGATTCTCTGGCTGGTCTAATCCAGGAATGTATTGCACGCACAGGTCTACAGCACGCTCTGGATCCTCGATGATGTACTCCAGCGCACGCTTGATGATATCAACATATTCTTGTAGCGCTTGGGCACTGGTTGTTACCAAATCATCACGTACTCCGACGGAGGCGCCGACCAGCATTTGCCACCGCCGGGCCATCGGAAGAGCTTCGATGGGACGGGTTGGAAACCCAGCGCGTTCCAGCCGTACCACGTCGTTGTTCACGAATCCCACCACGGCATCAACACGGCCCGTCATCAGCGCCGCCTGCTGGGTGTAGCCGATGTTTACGATCTCCACGTCAGCTGGCGTCAGACCGGCCATCGCCAACTCGGCCAGCAGGTAGTACCAGTTCTCGCCGTAGGGACCAGGGATGCCGATGCGCAACCCGGCGCGTAGCTGGGGATCGGCATCCGCCGGGCCGATAATCATCACCGGATACGTCTGGTACATGGTCATCACCGCAGTCACGGCTACGCCTTCGCCGCGGGCAAGGTACATCTCGTCTCCCCCTGCCACCACCAGATCTTCGGTGCCGACCTCCAGCGCCCCGAAAAGTGATTCGGACATTCCGTGGTGACGCAGTTGGAAGATAGCGTGTTCGGCTTCCCCGGCCCACCCCAGCGCGTCGGCCACATAAAACGGTGCGAACTGAATGTCGGGTTGGTACGTCAACCCGACGGTGAGGGTGGTACGGGTGGTGGAGGTTGACGACGCCGTTCCCTGCCCCGCCTCATCCGTGCAGGCGGTCAGAGTGGACAATAGCGCTACCGTGACCGCACCGAACATGACCCGGCGCATCCTTGCCAAAATGTCGCTCATCTACCTATCTCCTTCGCTTTTATCTCTCAATGTCGCTGAGGCGTTCAACGCCGAGCATCGCTGCATAAACCACCACCGCCAGCGCGCAGAGCACGCCGATGGTAGCGAACAGTCCGGTGGTGTCAGAGGTGTTCGTGTAGACACTGACGAGCATTCCCAGCCCGTTGCCGCCCATCACGAACTCCCCCACCACCGCACCGGTGATAGAGAGCGTGAAGCCGCCGCGCAACCCCACCAACACGGCGCGTCGGGCCAGCGGCCATTCCATATGCAGCAGCATCGAAATGCCGTGGGCACCATCAAGCGCTGCGGCGTCCAGCAGGTCGCGATCAAGGGAGGTGAACCCCAACACCACGTTCAGCAGCATCGGGAAGAACACCACCAGCGCGCAGAGCACCGCAATGGGCAACGTGCCGTAACCTAACCACACCACCAGCAGCGGCGCTATGGCTACTGCCGGGACGGCCTGCGACGCCGCCAGAAATGGCTGTAGTGCGGCGGCTAGCAGCGGTAACCGTACCATGGCGTAGCCGATTGGTAGCGCGATAAGCGTCGCGGCGATGCATCCGGCAAACGCCTCCCCCACCGTCACCAGAGTGGGGTTGATGAGAGCGCCAGATGCCAGGTCGTGCGCGGCGCGGGTGACCACAGCCGACGGGGATGGCAGGAATG
>JAIRRM010000072.1 GCA_031255975.1 Propionibacteriaceae bacterium
CACCGCCAGCAGGTTACGTTTCAGCAGCGTCAACTCCTCGTACAACGGCACCGCCAGACAGACCGTCACCGGTGTGAGCAGATGCGTGAGCCACCCGGCTGAATAGTTGTATTGCTCGAAGCTCACCCGGGTCAGCGCGAGCACCACGATCACCACCACGATGGTGACCAGCAGCGGGTTCAACACCGCCAATCTGGTACGGCGTCGCAACCAGGACGCGGCCACGAACACCACCAGCGTCAACGCGACGCCGAAATACTCCAGCGACCCCGGATTCACGCCGCCACCGCCTCTGCCGACCCAGCACGTGAACGGAGCAACCGTTGGATTGCCTGAGTGGTGTGGCCGGTGACCGTCATCACCAGCAGCGTCCCCACACAGATCAGCAACCCGGCGGCGAGCAGCAGTTCCGGTGCTAAAGGCCATAGCGTGACGATCATCACGCTGGATGGCACGAACATGACGGCCATCACTTCAATGAGTAACAGCGCCACGTCTCGTACCTGTTTGAGTTTTAGCAGCCCGGTCGCCAGTAACCCGAACATCAACATCATGCCGTACACGCTGGCGGGTACGGGCAACGGCACCAGGCGGCTCAGCACTTCCCCAGTGAGCGTCACCGCCAGAATGATGGTCAATTGGGCGAGGTATTTCACGGGCACCGTCTCCTAATGATTCGGGACCCGGCAACTGCCAGGTCCCGATTGGCGGTGACGGAGGGATTTGAACCCTCGGAGGATTGCTCCTCACTCGCTTTCGAGGCGAGCTCCTTCGACCGCTCGGACACGTCACCGGAGGAAACTCTACCCAATCCGCCGATTACGCCCAACTGATGACGTATTCCAACCCATTTGGCCCCACCGGGGCGTCATCCAGCACCCGGAACTCGCCAGCGATGCCGATCTCGGCGCAAGTCAACCCCAGATGCGCCAGGGCGATGCCGAGATCGACCTTCGGGCAATACCCCTTCATCACGTAGCAATGGACGACACCATCGACCACGCAGAACCGATACGGTTGCAAGTTACGTGCCGATGGTGACAACCGCGCCATCTCCAACGGCAACGCCAACTCACCCGCGTCAGCCTCCGTCAGCGGAGTCGTGAAATCGGGTCGTACGAAAAGCTTCCCGAAGGGCTTCTTATTGGCGTGGACTTTGTCGGAGTTGTAAAGCCCCAAACGCTCTATCAACGGACGGCTTCCACCGGCGATGCCCACGGGGGAAGCAAACCGTACGGCATGACCCTCGCTAAAAGTCGCACCCAGGAAACTACCGCGGGTGAATCCCGCCAACCAGCATGTCCCTAGCCCCAGCGCGGTGCAATGCAATACCACCTGCTCGAACCAGTACGCGGCACCAAGATCGGTTAGCGGGCCGGCGGCGTAACCAAGGCCAAGGAAGTCGCGCGCCCCTTTTATGGTTCCGTACGCCCCCAGCCTGCGTTGCGTTTCGGCACCCTCGTCGTTGTGAACCAGTACGATGCTCGCCGACACGTCGAACGGTGGGCGCGTGGCGGCGATAAACTCCTGAAGCGACGCGACATGCTCAGCGCTCAACGGTTGCCCGTCGTATGCCCGTATGGAGCGACGTGCTTGAATGGCGGCAACGATACTCATCCCGTCATATTAGCGGCCCACTAGGCATACGGTGCCGGGCTCACATAATCTGGCCCCATGCTTCCACGGCACCGGCTCCGCCAGATCGTCAACTATGTGAACCTGGCCACGCCGTTGGGGCTACTGGTCGCATTCGTCGGACGGGCCAACTTCACCCGCGTTGAAAATGGACTGATCGTCGCAGAGGGTTATCGCTACGCATTTCCTAAAGCGGGGGCGTTCACCGTGGGAAACGTGATTATCACCCGCGCCACTATCGCCAGATTGCGGGCTCGTTGGCCCGACATCGTCGCGCATGAGGCGGCGCATTCGTCCCAATGGGCGTGGCTGGGGCCGCTATTTCTGCCGCTGTATCTCGGCTGGACGACGTGGAGCAGCTTCCGCACCGGAGACCGGGCCAGTCGAAACTATCTGGAACGCTGGGCCGGGTTAACGCGGGGCGGCTACACCGAACATCCGATACGACGGTTATGGATACGGCACAAGTGACGCTAGGCGCATAGGGGCTGATTTGATGTGTTGTCGTAGGATAACAGCGTTGTCACCGTGACATTCACTGACCCCGAGGGAGTTTCATGAAGAAGGCGTTTGCGGCTGCCGTAGCCGCACTAGCAATCATCGTCTCGTTTACCGCGTGCGGTAGTAGCGGCTCGGCTGAGACCAACCTCACCGGCAGCACCGCGACGATTCTGGAAAACGTGCTCAACGCCGCAGCTGCGAATGTCGGCGTAACCGAGTTGGCGGAGGTCACCGCCGAAGATGCCCAGAGCACGCTCGGCCTATCCGCTGCCGACTTCGACAAATACGTCGCCGAGGCGACCGTCTCTCGGGCATTGATGATGACATCGGCCCACGAAGTGACGCTCGTCAAAGTCAAAGACGGTGCTAGTGTCGCCGACCTCAAGGCCGCGATCGCCGCGGGATTCGACTCGACCAAATGGATCTGCGTGGTGCCGGATAAGTCGGTGGTCATCGACTCCGGTTCGTACGTGCTGCTGGTCGTGTCGTACAGCGACACCGTGGACGCCATCCTCAAGGCATTCAAAGACGCCGCTGGCACCGTCGGCAGCGAAAACGTCTTCTACACCAGGCCGGTGTGACCAACTAAACCGCCGAACTGTCGTGACGTCCTGAACGCGGGCCGCACCGCGTCAGGTCGTTTCGGCGGCGGCGAACACCGGCGAGCCCGGTCAAACCAGAGAGCCGACGCCTCATGCTGTTCTCGTCCGTCACATTCCTCTACTGGTTCCTGCCGTTGACGCTGGCGGCGTACTTTGTCACCCCCATGCCGGGCGGTACAACCCGGTGGCGCAACCTGGTTTTGCTGAGCGCCAGCCTCGTCTTCTACGCCTGGGGTGAGCCGCTTTACGTGGCGTTGATGGTGGCCGAGATCGCCGCCCTGTGGGGCATCGGGCTGACCATTGCCCGTGCTACCGCGGTGCGAATCAAGCGGTGCTGGGTTGCGGTCGCCTGTGTTGTCGCCATCGGCGTGCTGGGCTATTTCAAGTACGCCGACTTCTTCATCTCCTCATTCAATCAGGCGTTTGGCCTCGGTATCCCACTGCTACGTATCGCACTGCCCATCGGCATCAGCTTCTACACCTTCCAGATGCTGAGCTACATCTTCGACCTGGCCGCCGGGCGTACCGAGGTGCAGCGCAACGTGCTGAGTTTCGCGACCTACGTGGTGCTGTTTCCGCAGTTGGTGGCTGGGCCGATCGTGCGCTATTCCGCCGTGGCCGATCAACTCACCACCCGGAGCCACACTTTGCAACGGTTCGCGGACGGGGCGACGCGGTTCACCGTCGGGCTGGCGAAGAAAGTGCTGATCGCCAACACCATCGCCGAACTGGCCGCCGTCATGGCCGAGACGGACGAACGTACTTTCACCTCGGCCTGGCTGTGGGTGCTGGCGTTTTCGCTACAGCTCTATTTTGACTTCTCCGGCTACTCTGATATGGCCATCGGTATCGGTACCATGCTCGGCTTCGACTTCCCGGAGAACTTCAACTACCCCTACATCGCCGCCTCGATCACCGACTTCTGGCGGCGTTGGCACATGAGCCTGTCGAGTTGGTTCCGTGATTACGTGTATATCCCGCTGGGGGGCTCGCGCGTGAAGCCGGTGCGCCATTTTGTGAACATCTTCGCGGTATGGGGCTTGACCGGGTTTTGGCACGGGGCCGACTGGCGTTTCATCGCCTGGGGGCTCTACTTCGGCGCGGTGTTGGTGGCCGAAAAATACGCTTTCGGCGGGCGGTTGCTGCGACTGCCGGGAGTGATTGCTCACGTATATTCCCTGATCCTGGTAGCTATCGGCTGGGTGCTATTTGAGACCGAGGGGTTCGGCAACGCCGCCGGGCTGGTAGGGCGCATGTTCGGTGTCGGAGTGGACGGCTTGGCGGGGCAGGAATCGCTGTACTACCTCAGGTCATACGCGGTGCTGCTGTTGCTCGGAGTGCTGGGGGCCACCCCCCTGCCGCGTCGCATCGGCGAATGGGTGGCGGCGTGGCGCGTCGGCGGGTTCACTCCGGTTAGTGTGCTGCGACCCGTCGGCATGGCGCTGCTGTTGTTGCTGGTGACGGCTTTCCTCGTCGATGGCTCCTTCAACCCGTTCATCTACTTCAGGTTCTAGGGGGTGAACATGCCGGACGAAATGAATATGGCGCAAAACGCGGAAAATATGATGCGAGATACACAAGGCCGCGACGGGTCGCAGATTGATGCTCCACCCGGTGAGGGTACGGGTTCATCGGCTGCTATTAAGGGAAAGCGGCTACCCGTGCTGGCAACGGCACTGACGTTCGCCGTCATCTTGGGTGGTGGTTTTGTCGCCAACCGGCTGTACACCCCGCCAGAGGTTTCGACCAGCGAGCGTCGGCTGTTGGCCACCATGCCGGATCTCAGCTGGGACGCTCTCAGCGAGGGCAGTTTCACCGCCGATTTCGAGAAGTTCGCCGCCGACAGTTTTATCGCTCGTGAGGCGCTGCGCACACTCAAAGCCTGGACGGTGTTCTATCCGTTCGCTGAGACGGACAAAGCTGGGCTGTATTTAGGCGACTCCGGCGCGGGACGTTTTCAACGGTTGGACGTAGCTTCGGCGCGGCGGGTGGCGGAGAAGATCACCCGGGTCGTCGGCGGTTATCTCGACGGATTGAATATCTACTGGGGTTTTGTGCCAGACAAGTCGGTGTACGCCGGGCGCTACCTGCCGGGGTTTGACCCGGCGGCGGCCACCGCGGTGATGACTCCGGTGCTGGGCGATGAGGGGTATATAGATCTGGGCGATGTGCTCAGCGCGGCGGCGTTTTACCGTACCGATCTGCACTGGAACCAGCCTTGGTTGCGCCCGGTGGTGGAGCGGCTCAGCGAACGTATGGGGTTTGAGATGTCGTGGCCGGGCAGCACTCCGCCGGTCAGCGGAACCGCGCAGTTGCCGCCGTCCATTGGTGATTTCCAAGGTGTCTATCCCGGCCAGTTGGCGCTATCCGTGCCCGACGATCAGTTGCAGTATCTGCCGTTACCTGCACAGATCACCGCACAGTATTTTGACGTGAGCACTCTCACTTGGGTGGACGGCCCCATCTACGATGAGGCGGAGTTTGCCAGCGCCGATCCGTATAGTTTCTTCCTTCGTGGCCCGCAGGCGCTCATCCGCATCGATAATCCGGATGCGCCGACTGATCGCGAACTGTTTTTGTTCCGCGACAGTTTCGGCTCATCGTTGGCCCCGCTGTTGGCCACCAGTTACGCGCGGGTGACGCTGATTGATCTGCGCTACATCGATATCCGCCTGGTGCCGGAATACGTCGAGTTCACCCCCGGTTCCGACGCGCTGTTTTTGTACAGTAGCCAGATTCTGAACTCCCACTCGGTACTGCTGGTGCCATAACCGCGCCCAACATGATTTGAACACTGCCAACTGGCCGATCTGATGGCTGGTTACCGAGAACAATCCATCACCGAAAACGAAGCTGAGTTTGTGGCTATCCGGTATGAGGTGGAACGCCGTCTAGCGCTGGCACGTCAGCTACCTCAAGAGGTCGACCTTGGATGAGTCGCACTCAAAGCCGGAACGGCAGAGATCGCCAATCGAGCTTTAAGGGCGGCGCAAAGGAACTGACGGTTCAAACCCCGCGCAAAAGGATGGTTCAAACTCCGCGCAAAATCTGTGCTGGTTGCTGTCGGGCGGCCGCCAGTGCGGGCAATGCAGAGGCTAACGCGCCGACCAGTACACCGACCGCCAAACCGACCAGCGGTATCGGCAGCCCCAGGCTCAGTGGCCACGCTTTTAGGTGGGCGACGCTGGCGGCGAAAACAGTTCCCGCCGCCACGCCAATGACACCACCCGCCACCCCGAGGGCGATACCTTCGTACATAAACAGCCGCCAGATGGCACCACGGCTAGCCCCAAAAGCGCGGCGCAATGCGATCTCGGGCACGCGATGTTGCACCGACAGGAGCATGGCGGTTCCGGCGGAAAGCCCAGAGAGCACCAGCACCACCCCGGCGATGATGCCGAGGAACCCCACCAGATCGGAGCGAATGCCGGCTTGCAGATTGGCCAACTGCGAAACTGTGGAGACCTGTATCGCCCCGGCGTTGGTGGGGCGTAAAACCAAGGGAATCGCTTTCGCCAGCGGTTCGGCCCAGCCGCTGTGGGTGCGTACCAGCAGGTAGGCGTCTGCGGCTCCCTGTAGATACGGGGCGACCGCGCGCGAAAAAAACGCCGCGGAATCCACCAGCGGGTCGCCGGTGGGGGTGAGTACGGCGACCACACTGGTTAGGTGTCCGTTCACCCAGATGCCCATATCTGGCCCGGCTTCCGACACACCGAGATTTTCGGCGGCCAATGCGCCAAGCACTACGGTGCGACCGCCCCAGGTGTTGCTGAGCAGGTCGATGCGACCGGATGCGGCGGTGAGGCCGTACGTGACAAGGTAATCCGTCTCGGTGACGAAAAGACGGCCGGGGAAGATGGTCGGCGCGTTGTTATGGGAGGCGGGTAGCGCGCGGGTGATGCCGTTGGCTTGCGGGCCGAAAGTGCGCACTGGAACGGCGGTCGCCACGCCGTCCACTGCCTTGAGTTGGGCGATGGCACCATCGGGGAGGGTGGGGTCTAATAGAAAGTTGTCGTCCGATTCCGTGGTGGTCACCCGGATTTCGTTACTGGCGGCCTCCGTCAGCCGTTCCACGATACTGCCGGTGGCGGATTGCGTGAGTGCCAGTGACGCGGTGAGCGAGGTGATGCCTAGGACGTACGCAAGCAGCACCAGCACGGAGCGTAGCGGACGCAACAAGGGTGCTTTGAGTGCATCGAGTACCTCCATGGCATGTGCGGTACGCACGTTGCCCGCCGGCGGAATGCTGCGGTGCAACTCCCCGTTTGACAGTCGAGTCGAAGACAGACGAACTCCCCCGTCGTCATGGCCTTGCTCTTCGTCATCGCGGGAGTGTTTTCCGTCATCACGGGCTTGACCCGTGATCTCATCCGAGGATTCTGTAGTTTCCAGCGGCATCCCGTTGCGGCCTTGTCTTCCGTCACTATGGCGTTGTCTTTCGTCATCGCGGGAGTGTTTTTCGTCATCGCGGCCTTGCTCTTCGTCATCACGGGAGTGTTTTCCGTCATCACGGGCTTGACCCGTGATCTCATCCGAAGATTCCGTCGTTTCTCGCAGCACCCCGTCGCGGATTTCCAGCACCCGCGCCGCCGCGCCGCCGACGATGGGGTCATGAGTGACTACCACCACCGCCGTATCCTGCGAACTGATCTCTCCTAGCAGCGCGACGAGGGCGGCGGTGGAGTCGGAATCAAGCGCGCCAGTCGGTTCGTCCGCAAGCAACAGGTCAGGTGCGGTGACCAGGGCGCGGGCCACCGATACCCGCTGCTTTTCACCACCGGACAGGTCTCCCGCGCGGCGATCCTCAAAACCGGCCAGGCCAACACGAGCAAGTTCAACGGCCACCAGTGGCAACTGCTCATCCGATGGCACGCCTCGTACGCGCAATCCCAACGCGACATTCTCAGCCACCGATTCATCGGCGTTTAGGTACGAGTTTTGGAACACGAAACCAACGCGGCGGCTACGTAGTTCGTTGCGCCCGTCCTCGTCTAACCGCGCCACGTCCACGCCGTCGAAGAGATATTCACCCGTGGTGGTCGTGTCGAGCAGGCCAAGGATCGAAAGCAGGGTGGTCTTACCAGAGCCGGACGGCCCGACGATGGCCACAAAATCTTGGGGACGGATGATGGTGGTGGCATCTCGCAACGCTTGGATGTTGCCCGCGACCGTTTTGCTCACCCCGGTGAGCGAGACAAGCGGTGGCCTTGAACCAGCCAACGCGGCAGAATCTTCGCTCACTCGCGTTCCCCGGTTAACACCACTTCGACGCCGGGGGTCAGCTCAGCCGATGCGTCAATGATGGCGTAACCACCCGCCTGAGCGATGACCCGCACCGGAACCTGGGTGTCTGGTTTGTTGGCAGCGGCCGCGGCGCGAAATATGTACGTCGTGCCATCGGCATGGTGCCGTATCGCCAGTAGTGGCACCGCCGGAGCGGTGGGGACTTCGCCCAACTCGGTGACTATTGCCGGTCGCCCTACCAAAATGGGGTCGTCCATGTCCGCCGCGGAGACCAGCCCGTCCGGTATTTCGACGGTCACGTCGTAACCAGGCATCTCGCCGTTACTGCCGGAGATGAAGTCGGAAACGGCGATAACCACTGACTCGGCGATCCCCGTGCTGCCGACCTGCACCCTGACCGGTGTCCCCACCTTGAGCACTTCGGCTTGCAGCATGTCGGCACGGACGGTGATCCGCGCTGGCTGCACGTTCAGGATGGCCATTGGGTGTTCGGCGTCTATCGCCTGTCCTACCACCGCCACGTCAGCCACCTCAAGCCCACTACTGGGAACACCCGTAGTGTGTGAGAAT
>JAIRRM010000132.1 GCA_031255975.1 Propionibacteriaceae bacterium
ACCCCCCTCCCCAAAACACCTCACCATGATTGCCCTCGCGCATTCGAGTGTTCATTGGACACTTTCGTACACTTCTGGCGGGCGTTTACGTACAAAACTGCCCAATGAACACCCAAACGTAACCACGTCACCAGCGCCGGGAGAATGAAAACACGCGCAACCTTGCCGGACGCGCGTTGGGGAGCGCCTGACAAACCGACGCTCCCCAACGCACCAGCCCTACCCCACCTTCACAGTAAGCAAACCGCGACGGCGCAGCTGAACCAACGTGGCACAACCAACTAGCAAAAGCAGCCCAGCAAACGACAACGAATCAGTGTCACCGGCAAGCGAACCACCCGTAGGAGCACTAGGAGGCGCTGCCGCCACTACAAACGTCTCAGATGCCACATCCACACCAGCTACATAAGTGACAACCACACTATGCTCACCAGGCTCAAACCCAACAGGAACCGTCCAAACCCACTCAGCAACACCAGCATCATCCACAACACGCTCACCCAACAAAATCGGAGTCGAATACACCGTAGCAAACACCCTGGCACCAGGAACCAAACCAGAAATACGGAACGTCAACACACTCCCCTCCACGGCCGCATCCCCCTGCACAACAGAATCAACCGACACCAAAAGCACCGGAACACCCGGCCCCGACGACCCCGGCCACGCAACCTTCACAACAGCCGACATGTCATACAGGCTCTCCGCTCCACACAACGCACGATACAACGCATCCAACGCATACACCGCCTGCTCGGTAGCCATACCATTAGCACCACCACCGCTGACATGCTCAAAAGCGCCGGAGCTTAACTGATACGCGATAAACGCATCCCAAACACTGATTTCAGCTTCCACGCCAGGCTCATCCGTCGCCACCGCCTTGAGGAACCGGGCATCGTCTAAATCGATACCCAACGCCGTCAACGCGGTAATCACCTGCGCCGCAGACTCCGAATTAGCGGCACCCCAGGTCATGAACCCCGCGTCCGCCAACTGCATATCGGACAACACGTCCAAAGCGTTCGCAACGGCCTCAACCACGCGGGGGTCCCGCAACGCCATGTTGTAATACGGTGCCAATGCTTGCAACGCCATCGCGGTAACATCAGGGTCGGCTCGACCAACGCCCGACAGGTTCCAACCTCCGCCTGTCACCTGGTGTTCCAGGATGTAGTCAAGGTAATACGCCTTGTCAGCGGCGCTACCGTAACCGCCGGAGTTGAGCGCCAGTAGCGCGAAGGTGGGGCCGTTCAACCCCTGCCGTATCACCTTGTCACGCTCCGCCAACGGGGCGGTCAGGTCGTAGCCGTCGAACTGCGAAGCGTCTACACCGAGTGCGCTGAGTGCCAACACCACCCGGGAATACTCCGTGTACCTATTGCTCGACAGCACGCCGCCCATATCATGCACCGCTTCCGCCAATGCGGTGAGGTACGCCTCGCGCTGCGCGCTGCTTAGCACGCCACCGCGAGCCAACCCAAACACCACCCATTCGGTGCCCAGCCCCAGATCGGCCATGTTGTACGTGGTGTTTTCCCAGCTTGCCGCCGCTTCGTAGGCGCTCAGCACACTCGCCGCATCGGGGAGCACCACGGGCGTCGGCGGAATCGGCTCGTCGGTATCGCGCAGGTAGTAGATCACCGGCTCTGACTCGTCTTGCTGGACGATGACGCGGACGACACCCGAGATGGGGCCGCTTTCATATTGCCGAATGGCACCCCTGGCACCGTTGATGTAGATCGTGGCTGTGTCGGCAGCCGTCACGGCGATTTCGAGCGCTCCCCCATGACCGAAGCTGACACCGTAGCTATAGGTGTCGGCCGCAAGCTCAACTGGTTCGCCGTTCACCGTGATCGCCGTAGGCGCGACGGTGACACCTACTGCGGTATCACGCTCGGCAACTCGGCGGATCGCCGAAACCTCTGTTGATTTCTCGCCGATGCCACCAGCGAAGATGAAACTTGCGGTGGAAACCCTGATATAGGAGATGGAATCCAAATGCACCGGCTCACCGGTAACCGGATCTACCGCCCAAGAAAGGTCGAAACCGTCACCGTATTTGGTGTTCCAGGCGATTTGATAAGGGTTGCCTATGGGCAGTGAGGCGACGGCGCTATCAGTACCGCCGGAGCCGCCACCATGCACGTCGGCGTAACCCCAGTCCGGATAAGCCGCGCCCGCACTTCCGTAGGGGTCGTTCCCGCCTCGCTCAAGCAGGGGGCCAGTGAGAGTCATTTGCATATCTTCACCTGCAACCCAGCTATGCAGTGGGTAGTTTGCCGGGGAGGGATAGCCGTACTTAGTCGCCCCGGAGCCTCCCTTGTTGTCGGTGAATGTGCTGCCGTTTCCGGCATTGGTGTAAACGACCGAGTAATCACGGATGGTGTTGTCGTCGTAGTAATCCGAGCCAGCGAGCAGATACCAGGCCTCACCATCGGCAGAAACCCAAACGTTGCCCGGCTCGGCGAAGGCAGCCGCCGTAGACTGAATGGAGTTGTTGGCGTTTCCGTAGACGGTGAAATCGATGCCATAGGGATGCGCCGGATCATTGGTGATTGGCGTGTCATACTTCACCGTTATATAGCCGCCGAAATTGCCAAGCGACATGGGGTAACCTGCGAAGAAACGCTCCGGCACCATGCCGAAAGAGACGCCGTTGGTGTACTGGCTCGCAGGTACCAAATAGTCGACAATATGCTCAGGGCCACCTGCCGCAGGCGCGGGAGGGGTGTAGGGAGTCAGGTACATATAGCCATAGCGGTATTTCACGCTGACACCATCAAGCACCCTGGTGGAAGCGAAAAGGGTGGAGTAGCCTACTGTCTCCTCCGGCCTAAAGGGAGAGGCGGCGGTGACGGCTAAAGTGTAGACCCCATCCGCATCGGGCTTGAGGGTGTTGGAGGCAGTTTCCGATATCGGGGTTTTATAGATTTTCGTATCTGCGTCAACAACGGTGAGAGTGAACTTCACCGCCGTATTGTTTGCCGGGATGCTCAGCCATTGGGAAAGGCCATAACTGTCGGGCCTGAAGCTCATAGGCACCGAAAGGCCGGTGGCGCTCATGGTTTGAATCTGAGCTTTGGCGAGTTCCTCATCGCTGATCTGTAACCGTCGCACGTTAAGGGTGTAGCTGTCTTCGGCTACGAAACCGCCAAACTCGTTGTAGGTATCAGCGGTGCAAACCTCAAGGGTTATCAGGTTGTCACCTGGGATGAGCGGCACGACAAGATCACTCACCATATTGCGCGTAGCGAGCACCGTAGCGCCTTTGCTCACGCGGATATATGAATCCGCCGCTGTGGGAGCGCTGTTGAGCGTGATGCTAGAACGCGGCGAGAGGAAAAACATCTCATAGTCTTTAACCGTCGCCGTAAAGTTTCGAGTGGTGGTACCAGCTCGGAAAAGCGTGCCTTCGACGTAGCTGTTGAGCAGCGGGTCGCTTAAGGCCGTAACATCGGAGGTGGCGCTAAGGGAATTAAGCGTGGCCGCCCGTGCGTTAACCAATGTCAGCGTATAACTGACAACATCCGACGGGTCGGCTTTGGCGCTCACCGTCAGCGTCACGGCGGTGCCGCCTGTCGGGGTGTCCACCGTGATGCTCGCGCCGCTCGCATACTCCGTATTGCCTACGGTGAGCTTGTACACGTCGTCGTCATAGTCGGCGCTGAACGTGGTTGGGGTGGTAGTGGTGTTCACCGTGTAGGCGTATTTGGTGGCGCTGAACCCGGTTACGGGGGTGCCCGCCACGCTCAAAGCGGTAAGAGTAGCGCCCACCGGCGTCGCAGGAGGAGTGGTCAACGCCGTCAACGCGCTCTGCACCTGCCCGGCGCTGGCCAATGGGTCGATGATGGCAGTCAACGCCGCCGCTTTTTGGCTTTCCACCGCGTTAGGCGCGAACAGCGCCCGGATCAACTCTGACTTGTCGGCCATGGTGAAATACGGGGCGGGAGTCTGGACGGTGTCGTCCCAACAGCCATCGGCGACGCCGAGGTCGCAGCCGTAGCCCCAAAGCGTGAACTGCCACCGGATCACGTCGCCATCTGCGATGGCGCGCGTCAAAGCCCCGTCTTGACTCATGGAGTTGTTGACGGTAAACATCCAGCCCGCCATGTAGGAGTAGTCGAACTGGCCAAGCCATTCATCGTCATTGCCGTCGTTGTCGTCGTTGCTGGGGCGACCGTTCAAGCCGTGCTCGGTGACGTATCCGGGAATGTCGATGTTACCCGTGTCGAACCCCTTCACTTCCTGCAAATAGGCCGGCAATCCTCTAGGCGTGTAGTCGGAGTTGGCAGGCAGCGCGAACAGCGCGCTGGTGGCATCCGACACTTTCGACCCGGCGGGCAGCGTGATGGCGGTAGGTTCGATGTAGAACCCCTGCCCCAGGTTGTAGCCCTCAAAATCGATGTACACCGTGATGGTCTCATCGGCAGCGGCCCGCGGCATCGCCTGAAGTGACAGCACGGATAGCGCCATAAAGGCACTCAACACGGCGCAAAACAACCGCCGCAACAAACCAGCGCCTGAAAAAGAACCAGCGGACAAACCCGCAAAAAAACGACGCAACATAGCGCGCACCTTCCAAATGAGCGATCCCGAATCACTAACCCAGAAACACCCCGGAAAGTGACTCCGCAAACCACGACGAAAAAACCACTCAGAACACCCAGGCCGTCGGACTCGTCTACGAAAGCAACACAAACATTGTGCTGAAGACCTACCGTTGCGGGACAGTGGCGGCATCAGACCGCCTTCCCCTAAGTATTCGCAATATGGAGTTGTAGTTGAATAGTACCCCCCCTCCCGCACAAAGCCACAAAAGGTGGACAAAAGTACCAACACGATGCCTCAAGGCCCACAACAGACCAACCGCCTCCGGCTGAAAATGAAGCCTTGCCGGGGCGGTTGACGACGATGCCTCACTTGAGAAGAACGTCTCGATAGGAAAGGCCCGGCAATCCCGCCGCACGGCAGACAGACAGGTAGGGGCCGCCTAGCAGAACGGTTGCCGAGGGCACACGTTTACGTACGCGCCGGGCCATTCGAGTGCCCCGCCGTCGCTGTCACCACCGACACCCGTGGCGCGGTACACCGGTAGCGCCGAGGAGTTGATGATCTGGTGCCCGAGGGCTACCGGAGCGCGCGAAACCATCCAAGGGCGACCACGCCAGCCGACATGACAACCCGGGGGGAGCCCCCATAAGGCAACAGCCAAACCTCAAGGCTTTAGCTGATACGCAGTTCCGTCGCGGACGAGAAGACGTGCAACTTCGCCGGGTCACTGATGTTGAGCTTGACGGTGGCACCACGTGCCGGAGCGTCGCGCCCAGGCACACGCACCACAAGTTGCGGCGCGGTGAGCTTGGCGTCACCGCTGAGACCGGCCAGCGTGCTGTAGAGGTAGGCGTCAGCACCCAACTCCTCCACCACGTCAATGTCCACACTGATGCCTTCAGGAGCGACCGTAAAGTTTTCCGGACGCACACCCAGCACCAGCTTTTCCTCACCCGAAGCCCTGTCGAGCACCTCGCGCGGCACCGGCATCACGTAGTCGCCGACCCGGACGCCGCCATCCACCACGTCTCCGGTGAGCAGGTTCATGGCTGGCGAGCCGATGAACCCCGCAACGAACAAGTTGACCGGGGCGTCGTAGAGCACCATCGGCGAATCGGCCTGTTGCAGCAGGCCGTCTTTCAACACCGCAACGCGGTCGCCCATCGTCATCGCCTCCACCTGGTCGTGGGTGACATATACGGTGGTGACCCCAAGCCGGGCTTGCAGCTTGGCGATTTCGGTACGGGTGCTGACGCGCAGTTTGGCGTCGAGGTTCGACAGTGGCTCGTCCATCAAGAACACCTGCGGCTTGCGTACGATGGCCCGCCCCATGGCGACACGCTGCCGCTGCCCACCCGAGAGGGCCTTCGGCTTACGATCTAGGTACTCCTCTAGGCCGAGCAGTTTGGCGGCTTCCAGCACCTGCCGGTCACGTTCCGCCCGAGGCACCCCCGCCAGCTTCAGCGCAAACCCCATGTTGTCGGCGACGCTCATGTGCGGATACAGCGCGTAGTTTTGGAAAACCATGGCGATGTCGCGGTCTTTCGGGGGTAGATCGGTTACATCGCGCTCACCGATGAACACCTTGCCCTGATCCACTTCTTCAAGCCCGGCAAGCATCCGGAGCGAGGTGGATTTGCCGCAACCGGACGGGCCGACCAGCACCATGAACTCGCCGTCGCCGATCTCTAGGTCAAGGGAATCAACTGCCGGACGGGTGCTGCCGGGATAGATGCGCGTAGCGCCTTTGAATGACACGGTGGCCATGAGCCACACTCCTTCCACGGGCAGGTACGTGCCCGACGATCCGTAGTGGAACAAGCGCCAGCGTCTTCGCTGACCCCACCATCATGCCATCCCGGCGCTCCTCTTGTCAGCCACTACCAATCAATTCGCCCGTTCCGTCACAGTCATACGCACCCACCGCGCTCCAAAAGTGCGCGAGCATAACACTCTAATCAATCCATCCACCCCGGCCAAACCCCAACCACTCGACTGCGGACTAGCTGCCCGCCGCGATGAGGCGTTCAAGAGCAGCCGCGATTTCCGTGATGCCCGCCGGGAAAGTGCTGGATCCGTATCGATACAGCCGGAAGTCCGAAGTGACAATCGATAACACCCAACCACCGACATCGCCTGTCATACTGCCTTCACCCAGCCAGTTGTCTTGCCCTACCATTTCCGGGTACGTCCAATCTGGAACGAACCTCTCCAGCACCGCGTTCAATTCAGCCAACGGCTCGCTGGGTGTCGTCCGTTCAACGGCCTCACGGAGGTATGCCGTACCCCACCCTGTCGCCCGCCGATACGAGTCCTCCACATCTGTCACACTGACACCCCTTGCGGTGTCTACGTAGGCACTGACGAGTGGCGCACTGTAACTCAAAGATGCCGAGTGGTAATCGGTGAAGAACCCACTCCAATCACGGGGGTATACCTCCAACGCCAGATAGCGCCAGCCTTGCAGCGAAACCGGCGGAGTAGGTTCAGCGGGGTTATCAATCAGATAGCGATAGTGGTAGCCGGACATGCGCGAGTCGTCGAGCCAGGTACGCAGTTCGGGGCATGGCAACCCGGTCAACGCCCGTCGCACGCGTTCCCCGTCAAGACCTGGTATGTTCCAGTGCATTGCCATGTCCGACTCGTACTCCCCAACATACACATCCACCATGAACAGATCGGCGGTGGTGAGTTGGCAGCGCGCCATCGCCGCATCCACCTCGGCCACCGCCTCTGCGGTCGGGGTCGTGGGACGCAGCCACTCAAAGCGAGAGCCATACCCCGCAGGGACGTACACGTCTGCAAATACCACCCGCACCACGGCGTAGACCACCAGTATGCCGAGGATACCCAGAGCGGCCGCCACTAAAACCCGCACTTTGCGCCGGGTTACAGACACCCCACAGACGGCTTCGGAGTGCTCACAGTTCTGACTCCCACCATCTCCTGAGTCCTTGGGGGGTGGTTTCATGCTCTACCTGCTTCCACGATGATGGCTTCCAACAGCGGCGTGGTGGCCGGAAACATCTCCTTGGTACGTCCTAATGGGGTAAGAACATCCAGATTCCCCGCAGCGCAGTTGGTTGCTCGCTGTACTGAGTCTGTCATACGATCCGCAAAGTAGCCGACGAACAGTTCGGCCTCATGGCCTCCTGGCCGGTAGTCGACACCGAAGAACTCCCTGTACCAATAGTCGTCCCGCAACCCGTTTCCGTTCGAGTCCGGGTACTGATTTTGATTCGAGTGTGTCCACATGGCTGGGAGTTGGCCACCGGTCGTGCCGTTGTAGATATCTCCCGCCGTCTTGCTGATGTCGTTTTGCAAACCCGGATACCCTGCGCTGGAATATGGCGCTTTTGCGTCATACGAGTTGTAAAGGGCGTCAAACGCAGCTCTTTCGTCAGCTGTGAACTCAGTGTTTCTGTTGAGCAGTTTCCGCGCCAAAGCCTCGGCAGCGACAATGGTCATCCCCGCGACAGCAGGGTTCGTCAGCCTGGTCACCACAACGCATCTGACAACGACATAGCGCACTGTTTGCATGATGCTACGGCTTCGGAAACATGACGCAACACAACCTGCGCATCCACCAAGCCCCGCTCAGCGACCTGCAACACACCCGTCACCGGCATCACACCCCCTTCCTACAAGCTGATTCCACGAGCTACGGGTTCGACATTACCAACATTGAAGGACAGTAAATGTTTCAACGCCATGGGGAGCACTCCCCAAAACCTCAGTTCGAGTTCCGAGTAACCCCTCGGTTTCAACCCCCGCTCCGGTGGGCGTGGCCCCAGACCACACAACACCCCACCCCGAACACCAGCCCCAGACCACAACCCCGGCGAGCACGGTCCCAAACTGCCATGGGGAGTGCCATGGAGAATGGGGTCTAGTAGCCTGGAACTCATGCCACGATTCGAGCCATTCCGTGCCCTGAGGTACGCACCCGACATCGACCTGGACGCGGTGATCGCTCCGCCGTACGACGTGTTGTCGCCGCTGGACGTCGCCGCGCTACGCGCCCACGACGAGCACAACATCGTCTGGGTGGACGTACCAGAAGGGACGGAGGTTGGGCAATACGCCCCGGCAAGTTACGCCGAGGCTGGGGAACTGCTCCGAGAATGGATCGCGCAAGGCACACTGGTGCTGGACGACACCCCCGGTTTCACCATCTACCGGATGCGCTTCAGCGACGCCACCGGGCAACCTCGCGACATCGCCGGAGTGTTGGGCGCGCTTGAGGTTATGGATGCGGACGCGGGCGGTGTGCTGCCGCACGAACGCACCACCCCCAAGGCATCTACCGACCGTCTCGACCTCACTCGCGCCACCGCCGCCAACATGAGCCCGGTGTGGGGGCTGTCGCTGGCCACCGGGCTGACCAATCTGCTGGCTTTCCCCGGTGAACCCGTGGGGTCGCTCATCGTGGACAAGGTGGAGCACGTCGTGGAGCGGGTCACCAACCCGGAGCGCTGCGCCGCCATCGCCACCCGCGTCGGCGCTTCCGACGTACTCATCGCCGACGGGCACCATCGCTACGGTGTCGCCCGCCAATACCGCGATGAGGTACGCGCCGCCACCGGGCTCAGCGACACCCCCGCCGAACTCACCCTCGCCTTCATCAACGAACTGGTGGACGAGCAGTTGAGCATCGAGGCCATTCACCGGCTCTACGACGGGATCAGCCTGGACGAACTGCGCGCCAAGCTCTCCGAATACTTCAAGCTTTCCCCCGCCCCAGCACCCACCCCGGCGCTACTGGCCGACATGGTGGAGTTGGAGCGGTTGACGCTGCTGCACCCCGACGGCACCGCCGAATGGCTCACCCCCCTGCCTGGTGCCTTCGATGGGGTACGCGCCTTGGACGGTGCCTGGCTGGAACACGCCCTCACCGAAACCGGTGTCGAGGTCAGCTACCAGCATGGGCTGTCCGAGGTGCTGACAGCGCTCAACGGTCACAGCGCCGGGGTGCTGATCCGGCCCACCTCACTCGCCGAAATCATGCGCACCGCCACCGAGGGGCTGTTGATGCCTCCGAAGTCCACCTTCTTCACTCCGAAGTTGCGTACCGGGCTGGTCATCCGTCCGCTGTAACAGTGCAAACGAGAAGGCCCCGGGGGAAACCTCCGGGGCCTTTCTCGCAACTCAACGACTCGGTCGAGTTGATTGGGGCTTAGCTAAGCCCGGCGAACTTACGGCGAGCGGTCAACACCGCACCGGCGAGCGTCAGTAGCGCGCTGATGGCGAGTAGCTCACCACCGTCGGCAAGTGAACCGCCGGTCGGAATGGTGATCCCAGTGGGTGCCAATACCCAGAACTGCGCGACCGTGCCGTTTTCCTCCACCTCAACGGTGAGCACATAATCACCCGCGGCAAGGTCGGCGGGCACCGACCATGAAATCGCCACACAGCCGGTGGATGCTGGATTGAGCGTATTGGAAACGCCAGCTTCGGCCACACAATCGCCACCGGGCGCGACGAAGGTGAGATCAGCAACATGAGTCGTGGTACCGCCTCCAAGCGGAGTCAGCGTCAATACGCCGGTGGCCGCCGCCGGGGCACCCTGGCTAATCATGTTGAGCCGCGACACACTGAACTCCAGCGTGGTCTCGCCCGGCACCACTTCGATCGGCTCCATCGGCAGCCAACTCTCGCTGACATTCGACACCACCACGGAGCGGTGTGCGAAGCTCGGGCTGATCGGCGTGGTCGGGCCACTACCGGTGTTGCCGGAGAGGTGCTTCAGATACTCGATCCAGCAGTCACGATCCACCAACCCGGTGTCGGTGGCATTGGCCCCTTCGGTCATCACGCGGTAATTGTCGCCGCCCGCGGTGAGGAAGCTAAGCGTGATGATCTTGTAGGTCTTCGCCTCATCCAGCGGTTCGCCGTTCACGAACACCCCGGTGATATGGCTGGTCGCGTCGTTCCAGTCACAGCCACCATGGTCGTACGCGCATGGCTCATCGCCAATCACATCCGAGTCGACGGTGTACGTGACGTTGCTGGACAGCCCGGTCACCAAGAACGGGCGAGCTGGGCGAGCACCCGCGCCATCCGTCTGCCATTGCTCCTCAAGGAACTGCTTGAACTGGGCACCGGTCAGTTCGACCGTCCAGACGTTGTTCACGAACGGCATCACCGCGTTGGCGGCGGCGTAGGTGATGTCACCGCTGCTGCCGTAAAGCAGGTTGGCGCGGATGCCGCCGCCGGCGTTGACGATGCCGATGTCGGCGCCGCCGCTCACCTGCGAACCGGACTTGTTCGCCGTCCACAGGAACGAGTCGGCCACTAGGTTGGCGAGCGCGGATTCGTTGCTTCGTTCGTCGGCACCAGCCACAGTGGCGATCGGGGCGGTGGAGGTCCACTTGCCGCTGACGTACGAGCCGCTCGCTACGCCGGTGGTGATATCGGCGTCCACTTTAGCGATCACGGTGTTACCAATGACTGCGGCAGTCGCGATGGCACCACACACCGTGGCGAACACGTCATCTGCGAAAGGCCCAGTGTCGAACACCGACAGCAGCGAGCTGTCGCAGGGCTGGGTGCTGGATTTAGCGTTCGGATTCGTCGGAGTCGGAGCTGAATAAGCGATACGGGCGATATTAGCAACCGTAAAGCCAGTGACGGCGCTGCCATCCCATTCCAGCGTGATGTGGCCGATGTTGTCACCGTATGAACCCGTCTGAATAATGGGACGAGTCGGCGTGCCCCCCTGCCACTCATACTTCAGGTGGGTGTGACCATTGATGATGGCCGCGACCTTTGGGGAGGTCTGATTGACGATCCGATCAAAGACGTTGGTGGCAGCCACCGCGTTGGCCAGCGACGACGACACCGCAGCACCCTCGTGATACACCGCGATGATGATGTCTGCTTCGCCGTCGCTGGTGTCGCCATTGGTTAGCATGTTGGCGTAAGTGTTGACCGTAGTCACCGGGTCCTCGAAGCGCAGCCCGGCCACACCGGCAGGTGATACCAGTGTCGGGGTCTCCACGGTGACTACACCGATGATGCCCAGTGTCAGACCAGACGACAGCGTCTGAATGTAATACGGCGGCAATGCCGCACCGCCATCTGCGGCGTTCCTGACGTTGGCGCCGAGATACTCGAAGTCCGCATACGGCTGCACCCGCCCGGTGAGATCGGCGTAGCCCTGATCGAACTCATGATTACCAACTGCCGAGGCCTCGAAGCCGAGCGCGGCGTTGCCAGCTAACAAGTTCAGCACATCTAAGGTGGGGGTGTCCTGGTCAGAGGCCGAGGCGAACAGTGACGCGCCGATGTTGTCACCGGCGGAGATAGTGGCCACGTCATGACCAGCGGCTGTGGCGCTCAGCGCGGCTTCCTCCAAAGTGACCGCCCAAGCAACGGTGATGCCCTCGTCGATGCGACCGTGGAAGTCATTGAACGTAAAGATGTCTATGAATGTTGATGGTGCGGCGATGGCATCGCCTTGCCCCAGTGGCATATTGCCACCGAGCAGCGCCACAGCCACGGACACCCCGATGACTGCGGCCTTCTTGAACGGATTCCGCATTGGCAAACTCCTCGCTTAATAGCAGTCGGCTACGGCGGCGACGCTGCTGTCAGCGGTCGGAACATCAACCGGCAACACCCGCTCTCGCCAATGGCGACACCTGGCCCGAGCGGACACCGCACCCACGGGATAAGCGTACTAGAATCATTTGACTTGAGTACAGAGTTTTTCAAGTGATCTTCCGACAAACTATTCCTGGCGGCACCTCGAATGAGCTACCAGCCAGCTACGCGAAGCGCCCCGTCCACGCCGCCGGCTATCGCCTGGCCAGCCGCGTGAAACACGTTGCCTGGGGCAGCTACCATTGGTAGCACCTACGTAGCACCGCAGCCCTAAACCCGGAAGGCGGCCCTAGTGTCCAACCTCACCCCTACTGGCGTACCGGAACTGTTCGCCACCCTCGGTCTCACCTTCGACGACGTACTGCTACAACCACGGCACTCCGACGTGATCCCGTCTCAGGTCGATACCGGCGCACGGCTCAGCAAACGTATCCAGGTAAACGTGCCGCTGATGAGCGCCGCCATGGACACCGTGACCGAGACCAGAATGGCCATCGCCATGGCACGCGAGGGTGGTATCGGTGTCATTCACCGTAATCTGCCCATCGCCGAGCAGGCGCACATGGTGGATCAGGTGAAGCGCTCCGAGGCCGGCATGGTGGACGAACCCATCACTATCACTCCCGACAAAACGCTACGCGACGCCGACGACCTCTGCGCCACCTACCGTATCTCCGGCATCCCGGTGGTAGACGCAACGGGGCTGCTGTTGGGCATCGTCACCAACCGCGACATGCGCTTCGAGACCGACCCTGGCCGCCCCGTCGGCGAAGTGATGACGAAGATGCCGCTGGTGACCGGCCATCCGGGCATCTCCGGCGAAGAAGCGCTGGCGCTGCTGGCGAAACACAAGATCGAGAAGTTGCCGCTGATCGATGCGAAGGGCTACCTGAGGGGTCTCATCACCCTCAAGGATTTCGTGAAAAGCGACAAGTACCCGCTGGCCAGCAAGGACGAACAGGGCCGGTTGCGGGTGGGGGCCGCCATCGGGGCACTTGGCGACGGCTGGGAGCGTGCCATGGCGTTGGTCGAGGAGGGCGTGGACCTTCTCGTGGTGGACACCGCCCACGGTCACTCCAGTGCCGAGGTCGAGATGATTCGACGTCTCAAAGCCGAGCCGCTGGCGCGTGGCGTAGACATCATGGCGGGCAACGTGGCTACGTATGAGGCCGCCAAGGCGCTGTGCGAGGTAGGGGCTGACGCCATCAAAGTGGGCATCGGCCCTGGCTCCATCTGCACCACCAGGGTGGTGGCGGGGGTTGGCGTACCGCAGATCACCGCCATCTATGATTCGGCGCGGGCCGCCCGCGAGTTCGGGGTGCCGGTGGTGGGCGACGGCGGGTTGCAGTACTCCGGCGACATTGCCAAGGCGCTGGTGGCCGGGGCCGATACCGTGATGTTGGGCAGTCTGTTGGCGGGGTGCGATGAGAGCCCCGGCGAACTGGTGTTCATCAACGGTAAGCAGTTCAAGGCGTATCGCGGCATGGGCTCGCTGGGGGCGATGGCCACCCGTGGTAAGCACATGTCGTACTCGAAAGACCGCTACTTCCAGGGCGACGTGAGCGGCAACGACAAGCTCGTCCCCGAGGGGGTGGAGGGCCAGGTGCCGTATCGCGGCCCACTCTCGCAGGTGGTGTACCAGCTCATCGGGGGGTTGCGCCAGTCGATGTTTTACTCGGGGGCCCGTACCATCGACGAACTGCACGCAAATGGCCGCTTCGTGCGTATCACCGCAGCGGGGCTGCGGGAGAGTCACCCTCACGACATCATGATGACGGTGGAGGCTCCCAACTACTCATCGCACGAGTAAAACCAGCTCGCCTCCCTTACGTCAGGTACATTTTCGGACGCCTTGACGTGGCACTGTACGACCGTATAGTCTGCTGTACATGCGTACAGTAGTTGCCGCCGAAGCGGCCGATCTTACGGCCAAGGCGCGCATCCGCGACGCCGCGCTGTATTGCTTCGCCGACCAGGGGTTCCAGGTGGGGCTGCGGGCCATCGCCGAACGCGCCGGGGTGTCGGTGGCGCTCATCACGCATCATTACGGCACCAAGGACGCACTGCGCGAGGTATGTGACGAACACGTGTTACAGCGGTTCAGCACCGTAAAACTCGCCGGAGTGGTAGACCCACTCGCCACCGTACGCGACGCATACGCCGACCCCACCGAAGCCAGCGTCCTCACCGTTTACATCATCCGCTGCTTCGAGGCAGGCGCCCCAGCCGCCCGGCAGTTCTACGACAATTTGGTAAGCCGCTACGGTGAGGTAATGGCCGCCGCAACGGCCGCTGGCTACCTGAAACCCAGTTCCAACCCCGAGTTGCGAGATCGCATCCTGACCGAGCAGATCATCGGACAGTCGCTGGTACGTTTCGCTATCAACCCGCCGCGTCGCGTTGAAGAGTTCTTCACTGCCGCCTACCTGGACAACGAAACCCTGCCGCTGCTCATCGAGATGTACACCCACGGCGTGATGCAGGAAAACGAACTCTGGCAACGCACCATCGCCTCCATGCCCCATGGCACGACCACCACCGAGGAAACCGCATGACCACCGTAAACGCCATCGAAATCACCAACCTCAGCAAAGCCTTCGGACGGGTGCAGGCCCTGAACAGGCTCGATCTCAGCGTGCCCACCGGGCAAGTCAGCGGATTCGTGGGGCCCAACGGGGCCGGGAAGTCCACCACCATCCGGGTGTTACTGGGACTGCTCAAGAAAGACGCGGGGGAGGTCACTCTGTTGGGTGGCGACCCGTGGCGCGATGCCGTGACTCTGCACCGTCGCTTGGCGTACGTTCCAGGAGAAGTGGCGCTGTGGCCCACGCTTTCCGGCGGCGAGACCATTGACCTGTTAGGACGGCTCCACGGCGGTCTAAACCAGGCCAAACGCGCCGAACTCATCGAACGTTTCGAGTTCGATCCCCGCAAGAAGGCCGCCACGTACTCCAAAGGAAACCGGCAAAAGGTAGCGCTCATCGCTGCGCTGGCCACCGACGCCGAACTGCTGATCCTAGACGAGCCGACGTCTGGCCTCGACCCGCTGATGGAGGCGGTGTTCACCGAATGCATAGCCGAGGCGAAAGCCGCAGGCAAAACAGTGTTGCTCTCCAGCCATATCCTCGCCGAGGTGGAAAAACTGGCTGATACCATCACCATCATCCGCTCCGGGCGCGCCGTGGAGTCGGGAACCTTGGACGAAATGCGCCACCTCACCCGTACCCATGTCGAAGTGGTGACAGTCAGCGACCCGATGCCGCAGATCAGCAGCCTGCCGGGCGTCCATGACCTCAACTGTGACGGCTCTCGCGCGGTGTTCAATGTGGACGCGGAAGCGCTCGACGCCGTAATCAAAGCCCTCGGTGTTCTCGGCGTCAGGTCGCTCGTATCGGCCCCGCCCAGCCTGGAAGACCTTTTCCTCAGCCACTACTCCGATGAACTTCGCGACAACGAGGTGGCCAAATGAACGCGCTGGCTGGAACCTGGGCGCTGTTCCGCGCCGGGCTGAAACGCGACAAGGCACGTCTCGCCACCTGGGCGGTGGCGATCCCGCTCACTCACTGGGGTGTGGCCGTGGCGCTGCGCTCCGTATTTAGCGATGACCCGGCCTCCATGGCCGCGCGGGGCGCGATCATGGAGACTCCTACCGGTGTCATCTTCGGTGGGCCGGGCTACGGCAGCGATCACTACACGGTGGCCGCGATGATCTCCAACGAAATGACGCTCTACTACGAGCTACCGCTGGCCATTGGATTGTTGCTGCTGGTGACCCGCGCCACCCGAGGCGACGAAGAATCCGGTCGTTTCGAGTTGATAGGGGCCGCCAGCGTGGGGCGGTTGGCCGCTCTGACCAGCGGCCTCGTCACGGCGCTGCTGCTGGCGGTGTTGAACGGGGCGCTGCTTTCGGCGGTGGGCGTCGCGGTGGGGCTGGATGCCGCGTCGTCGCTGGCCTGGGCCTGGGGCATCGCCGGGTGCGGTTTTCTGTTCGCCGCATTGGGCGCTCTGGTGGCGCAACTCACTTCACTGGAACGCAGCGCCAACATGGCGGCGCTGGTCGCCGTCGGTATCGCGTTTATGTTGCGCGCCATCGGCGATATGCAGCAGCAACACGGTTCTTGGCTAAGCTGGCTCTCACCTTTGGCCTGGACACAGCAACTACGGGCGTACGTTGAGCTACGCCTCTGGCCGTTGTCTTTGTATCTCGTTGTCAGTGCGGTGTTGGTTACCGTAGCGTTTGCGCTGGCCGCCCGCCGTGATCTGGGGGCGGGGTTGCTGCCAGACCGGCTGGGGCGTGTCACGGCACCACGCTCCCTCGCGTCCCCGATGGCGCTGGCGCTGCGGTTGCTGCGTACCAACGTGTTGGTGTGGCTCATCACCACACTGGCGTTAGGGGCGGCCTGTGGGCCGCTGATGGCTCAACTTGGCGAATACGTACGCGAGAACGCCGAAGTGTACGAAAAGATTTTCGGTCTCCCCACCGATGCCGCAGATCAGCTACTGGCGCACTCCTTCATGGCATATCTACTGCTGTTCTTCACGGTGTTCGGAGCCGTCGTGGGTGTCACCGCGACGGGGCGGCTGCGTGCCGCCGAAATCCAGGGCACCATGGAGGCGCAGTTGGCGCGACCGGTGTCGCGCTACCGGCTGCTCGGGGCGTGGTGTACCGTCGGGCTGGCGGTTCCGGTGTTACTGCTCACCCTCGGGGCGTTCACCATGGGGGTGCTCACCCCGGAGGGTTATTGGGGTGACTCGTCGTCCGCGCTCACCTTCGGGTTGCATCTCGCCGGACAGTCCCTGGTCTACCTACCTGCCGCCGCTATCGTGACCGGCGTCGCGGTGGCATTGTTCGGCTGGGCCCCGAAGCTTATCGGCGTCGCCTGGGGTTCTCTCGGATATGTGGTGCTCTGCGGCATGTTCGGTCAACTGCTCGCACTGCCAGACTGGGCCATAAAGGTGTCCGGAGTCGGTGCCACCCCGCTACTTCCCAGTCAGCCAATGCAGTGGCCACCGGTACTCATCATGAGCGTCATCGCCGCGGCTCTCATCGTCTTGGGGTTCATCGGGTTCCGACGCCGAGACGTTCCCGCCAACTGAACCTTAACGCCCCCCTCCGTCATTCCGGCCGCATCCCTCCGTCATTCCGGCCTCGTCTCCGTCATTCCGGCCTCGTCCCTCCGTCATTCCGGCC
>JAIRRM010000146.1 GCA_031255975.1 Propionibacteriaceae bacterium
TGCTCAATGTAGCGCTTGGACAGTTCCAGCGACTTCAGGATACGTTCGCGTGACCCCTCGTAGGCACGATCCTCGACCTCAACGCACACCGGCCCGTTGTACTCCACATCGTTCAGAGCCGAGGCGAACTTGCCCCAGTCGATGTCGCCATGACCAGGCAACTTGGGGCTCATGTACTCCAACGGGTACGCCATGATGCCCACCTGATCCAGTTTGTACGGATCGACGTGAATATCTTTGATATGCACGTGCAGCAGTTTCTCGGCGAAATCGTAGATGGGCTTTATGGGATCCATCATTTGCCAGGCGAAGTGGCTGGGGTCATAATTCAGACCCAGCGCCGATGAATCCAACATGTCGAACACCTTTGCCCAGATGGCAGGCGTGGTGAACAGGTTTTGCCCTCCCGGCCACTGCTCTACTCCGAACAACATGGGGCAGTTCTCAATGCCCACCTTGACGCCTTTGTCGGCGGCGTGGGTCAGAATGGCGGGCCACACCTCGCGTACCAATTTGAGATTTTCATCAACGGTGAGGCGCTGGTCGCGTCCGATGAATGTGGTTACCAGGTTTACGCCCAGCAACGCCGAGGCATCGATCACCTTGTGCAAGTGCTCGACGGCTGCGGGGCCGCCTATCGGATCAAGCGGGTTGGGGTAAAAGCCAAGCGACGAGATGGAAACGCCCGACTCGGCTAGCAGCCCGTTTATCTCGGCGGCTTTGCCGTCTGTGAGGGACGCCACATCAAGGTGGCTCACTCCCGCGTAACGTCGCTTCGCCGGGCCGCTCGGCCAACAGGCCACCTCGACGCAACCGTATCCTTGGGATTTGGCTATCTCGATAACCTCAGAGAACTCCCAGCCGTCCAGGATAGCGCTTACGAAACCTACCTTCATGATGTTCTCCCTACTTTTGCTTTCCGGTACCCTCCGGGTTACCGCTCAGGGCCGGTTCTCGGGGATGGCAACCGTGCCACCCATACGTGATGACTCCATGCAGGCGAACACCGCCCGCATCGCGGCCAACGCCTCCGCGCCAGATACCGGCGAGGGGCCCCCTGTCAATACGGCGCTGATGAAGGCGTCGATGACGCCGGAGGCCGTCTGGTTGTCGTTGGTCTGAATGGCCTCGACGCTGTAGCGTTCCATCGGCTGACCGGGGCGAATGACCTGCACCTGGTAATCGGGGTTGGTATAGATCTCGATGATGCCCTGCTGACCGTACAGAATCGTGGTGTTGTCTTCGATGCCGTGGAAACTCCAACTGGCCATCATGGTGCCGATAGCGCCATTGCTAAGCGTGTAAAGCGCGATGGCGTTGTCGTCTACCGCGATGGGGTTGCCTTGGGCGTCCACCTTGTCGTTGCTGGCGAGAGTGGCTTTTGCCTCCACCACGCGCGCTCCGGTGAGAAAATGCAGCAGGTCTGTCTTGTGTATGCCGAGGTCACCGACGGCACCCATGGTGGTCATCTGGGGGTTGAAGAACCAGGTGTTTGGGCCGGGGTCAACGCTCCACGTCTCGGGGCCGCCATGGCCGAAGGTGGTGCGGAACGTCACCAGTTTGCCGATGGCTCCCTCGTGGAGTAGCTTGCGGGCCAACTCGTGTGCCTTGGCGAAGCGTTGATTATGCCCGAGCATCAGCAGTTTGCCTGAAGCGTCTGCCGCCGCGACCACCGCTTCACAATCGGCCAGAGTGGTGGCCATCGGTTTCTCCAGCAGCACATGTTTTCCAGCCTGTAGCGCCGCAATGGCGATTTCGGCGTGGCTCACGTTGGCCACGCAGATACTCACCGCGTCAATGGCGGGGTCGGCCAGTAGCTCTGCCCAAGAGTGATACGTTTTGCCGTCGTACGGGGCCGCGCACTCTGCCGCGCGCGCCGCGTCACGGTCGAAGAAGCCGACGAGTTTGGCGTTCGGATTGGCGGCGTACTCGGGGATATGTCGCACCTGCGCGATCCTGCCGCAACCGATAATGCCGATGTTAATGGTGTCAGTCATGGTGAGCCTCACAATCCTGCCCCGATGCCAGCTATGCCAACGGGGTGTCGCGTAGGTAATCGTATCGCGTAAAACTGTGCCCAGGTGGCCCTTTGGGATGTCTGGTGCGCTGAGATTGGCGGATTCCGGACGGGGTTCAGCGGTTACGCGCCGCTCGGCGTTGTGGGTTGATTATCTTTGCGATCATCTCCGGGGTGAGGCCGATCATCTTGGCCAGGTGCGAATAGGTGAAGTCTCCCGATGTGTACAACATACGTACCAGGTGATCGCGCCTATCAAGCGCTTGGGAGGCTAAACGCTTGTGCTCCTGGGCCGCTAGTTGGGCCTCCCTCGCGGCCGCCAGTCTTATGTCCATATCGCCTCGCGCAGGGTAAGCGGGCCCGCCAACTTCAGTTGGCGAGCCCGCTCTTTTCGTTTACTGACCACGGATGAAGTCTCCAATCAGATTGGGGACGGCACTGTCGAAGCCGGCCACGTCAAGCATCCCGGCGTCCGACGGATCGGCGATGGAGAACGACGTGGCCGTCGTCGCCACCACAACCAACTTTGCAGGGATGCCCAGTTGGTCACGGTATTGCCTGAGCGCCTGATACGGGTGGATGTCACCCGCCCAGGTTTCGTTGTCGGTGTACACGATGAACGTGTCCACCGGCACCTTCGCCTTAGCTGCCCAGAGCATCGGCAGTGCGCAGTCGGTACCTCCGAACGGGAGGTTGTCTGTCTTACGGAGCACATCATCCAGCCGCATTCGCGGCGAGATGTCCAGCTTCGAAATGGCGCACCCTCCGAAGAGGGATGCGCTCTTCTTGGCGTAAAGCGGTTGTGTCGCCGTAAAGGCCACTACCTCGTAGTCCGGTTCCGTCGCTGCGGTGACTAACGCCATAGCCGCCGTCGCCTCCCGGGCGCTGAGCGGCATTCCGCTGATCGGTGCCGTCATGGAGCCCGACACATCGAGTGCGAGCAACAGACGCTTTCCGGTCGGCTCGACACCCCCATACGCCGCATAGAAGGCGGCATCAAGGGCGTCGAGCACCTGGCGTTCAGGTGTCCACTTGCTGTCGCCGCGTACCCCCTTACCGTTCGCGTAGGTACGCAAGGCGACCAGCACGCTCATGGGATGCACCCTGGCCCCGTGCAGCCTGACCGGATCGGCCAGTTGCCGTGCGATGAGTTTGCCGGTGTCTCCTCCGGTCAGCCCGAGCCTGGTGAGGCGCGGCAACTGCCGTAGCAGTGCCGTCTGGGGCAGCCCGGCATGGATCAGCGCCTCCCACACTCCCGTCATGGTGAGCGCGACATCTGGCAGCGTCTCCCAGGGCATCCCAGGGTTCTCGCTAATCAGCCTGACGAAGTCGGCCTCAGCGCCAGCCGCTCCCAGTGCCTGCGCCTGCGTGTACGCGCCGACGATGCTGGGCAGCCCCGCCGTGTCGCCGGTGCCCTTGGAGACGGCCCAGGCGAAAAGATCGCCATGGGCGGCGTCCATCCCGGTGGGGTGGGCAAGACGCAACAGATCCCGGTGCGTCCAACCTTCACGTTGCCGGTACTTGACGAGCTGATAGGCCAGCTTGTCGGCGGACTGGTTCAGGTACCAGTCGGCGACCGCACGCCTGAGCCCGCGCCCCCAGGAGCGGAACTGCCGTACGTATCCGATGAAGATGAACAGGTGTGTGCCGGTACGGGCCACCTGCGGCAGCTTCTCCAGCGCGTAGGTCCTGCCTGCATCATCGGCAAACGAGGCGGCGATGGCGAGGGCGAACAGCGCCGGATTGGCCCTGGGTGCCCTGCCCGCGACGGAAACCTCGACGATGATGTCAACCAACAGCCGGGGATTCGTCTCTGCCAACTGCATCACGATTTCGGCGTTCTCCGCAGCAAGCTCACGAGGCTGGGCGTAGTACGTGCCTCCTTCGACCCCCAGGGTCAGGAAACGCCGCAGTCGCGCCTCGTCGTCGATCGCGAAGGTGTATCCACCGGCTGAGTTTTCAACCTGATCCTTCCGCGCTCGCAGTCGTTGGCTGGTTGCCCGCGTGCTAATTATCTTCAATATGTCTGTCACCACTCCCACCTCCTTTCGCTTACCGAGGAACAGTGACGATGAGGACATGGGGGGCAACGCGGACGTGTGGTATCGACCGGAAGCCCGTTTTAGATGCTCAGCTTTCTCGGGCCAAGCCGGGCCGCGGGATTCGAACCCGTAACGCGGTATGCCGCACTCGCCAATGAGATAACCGACCGATTGCGGCCCGCGTCGCCTCCCACATCCTCATATTCAGTTAGGTGTTGCGGACATGGGTTCACCCGCTGGAACTCCCTCCTGCTCTGCCGTTTGAGCTACCGGCGTCGCCGCCGCCCAGGACTCGAACCTGGATGTGGAGGCCCAGATCGTACTTGATAACCAACTGGCTTCGGCCCGCAACGAAGAGTAACTGTAACGTGTTACAGAGGGGGATGCAAATCGGGTCGTCGCGTCTTTAGGTATCGCCGGATATAGCGCCGTATCTCGTGCCTACCAGCCGTAGTTTGCCGGGAATACCCAAGGGTAAAAGTAAGTTGAGCGTGATAGACTCAACTTATCTGATGGCTAGGAAGGTTACTGAAAATGGACGTTGAGAAACTGACGACATTGAGCCGCGATGCCGTGACCACCGCCATCCGGCTGGCGTTGAGCGCTGGCAACCCCAACGCTGAACCGTCGCACCTCACACACGCGCTGTTGTTGCACCCCGAGAACACCGTGGGGGCGCTGCTCACCTCCGTGGGTGCCGACCCAGCCCGAATAGACGCCGCCGCGCAGGCCGTCATCAAAAAGCTGCCCAGCACCTCTGGCACTTCGGTGAGCCAGCCGGGGCTCTCCGGCCCTCTGGCGCGGGTGCTGGCCGAGGCCGAGGTACGGGCCGAAAGCATGGGCGACGATTACGTAGCTACCGAGCACCTGCTCATCGCGCTGGCGGCGACGCCGTCCGACATTCAACCCGCGCTGACGGACGCCGGAGCCACCGCTGCGGCCCTCACCACGGCTTTCAACACGGGGCGGGGCGAGCGTCGCGTCACCAGCCCGGAGGCGGAAGGCGGCGAGTCGGCGCTCGACAAGTACTCCATCGACCTCACCCAGCGCGCGCGGGACGGAAAACTCGACCCGGTGATCGGTCGTGACGCGGAAATCCGCCGTGTGGTGCAGGTGCTCAGCCGCCGTACCAAAAACAACCCGGTGCTCATCGGTGAACCAGGTGTCGGCAAAACCGCCGTGGTGGAGGGGCTCGCGCAGCGCGTCGTCGCCGGCGACGTGCCCGACAGCTTGAAAGGCCGTCGTGTGGTCAGCCTCGATTTGGCGTCCATGGTGGCCGGAGCGAAATACCGCGGCGAGTTCGAGGAGCGTCTGAAAGCGGTACTCACTGAGATCAAGGAAGCCGAGGGGCAGGTGGTTACGTTCATCGACGAGTTGCACACCGTCGTCGGCGCTGGTGCGTCAGAGGGGGCGATGGACGCATCCAACATGTTGAAGCCGATGTTGGCGCGCGGCGAACTGCGCATGATCGGTGCCACCACCCTGGACGAATACCGCGAGCGAATCGAGAAAGACCCGGCGCTGGAGCGGCGTTTCCAACAGGTGTACGTGGGCGAGCCGAGTGTGGTAGATACGGTGGCCATCCTGCGGGGCATCCGCGAGCGTTACGAGGCGCATCACAAAGTGCGGATCACGGATCAGGCGTTGGTGGCCGCCGCGCAGCTCTCCAACCGCTACGTCACCTCTCGACAACTGCCTGACAAGGCCATTGACCTGATCGATGAGGCCGCCTCCCGGCTCAGAATGGAGATCGATTCGTCTCCAGAGGCCATCGACACGTTACGTCGCACCGTGGATCGGATGACCATGGAGCAGTTCGCGCTTGAAAAGGAAGACGACGCGGCATCCAAGGCCCGGTTGGCGAACCTGAACGAAGAATTGGCCAACACTCAGGAGCAGCTTCGCGCGCTGGAGGCCAAGTGGCAGGCTGAGAAAAGCGCGCTGAACCGCGTCGGCGACTTGAAAACCGAGATCGACAAGTTACGAACCGATGCGGAACGGCTGCAACGCGAAGGCGATTTCGCCAAGGCTTCCGAGATCATCTACGGGCAGATTCCGGCGCTGGAGGCTGAGTTGGAAGCCGTCTCCGTCGCCGAGAAAACCCCGGCGGCGATGGTCTCCGAGGAGGTCACCTCCGAGGATATCGCCGAGGTGGTGAGCGCCTGGACGGGTATCCCCGTCGGCAAGATGCTGGAGGGTGAATCCGAGAAGCTGCTGCACATGGAGAAGCGCATCGGCGAACGTCTCATCGGACAGGCCGCCGCCGTGAACGCGGTTTCCGACGCGGTACGGCGCAGTCGCGCGGGTATCTCCGACCCGAATCGTCCCACGGGTTCGTTCCTGTTCCTAGGGCCGACCGGCGTCGGTAAAACCGAGTTGGCGAAAAGCCTGGCGTGGTTCCTCTTCGACGACACGACCGCCATGGTGCGTATCGACATGAGCGAATACATGGAGAAGCACACCGTGTCACGGCTGGTCGGCGCGCCTCCGGGTTACATCGGCTACGAGGAGGGCGGTCAACTCACCGAAGCCGTACGCCGTCGGCCGTACTCCGTAATCCTGCTGGATGAGGTGGAAAAAGCGCACCCGGATGTGTTCAACATCTTGTTGCAGGTGTTGGACGATGGCCGCCTCACCGACGGTCAGGGCCGTACGGTGGACTTCCGCAACACCATTTTGATTATGACGTCCAACCTGGGTTCGCAGTTCCTCGCCGACCCGACGCTCACCAACAACACAAAACGCGAGCAGGTGATGGCGGTGGTGCGGCAGGCATTCCGGCCCGAGTTCTTGAATCGGTTGGATGAGATTGTGCTGTTCGACCCGCTTACCCAGGAAGACCTGGCGCGTATCGTCACTATTTCACTGGCGGCGCTGGACGCCCGGTTGGCCGAGCGCCGTATCGGCGTCGAGGTCAGCGCCGCTGGGCGCGATTACCTGGCGTTGGCGGGTTACGACCCGGTGTACGGGGCCAGGCCGCTACGTAGGCTCATCCAGACCAGCATTGAGGACCCCTTGGCCAAAAAGCTGTTGGCCGGTGAGATCGGCGACGGAGACACCGTGGTGTTCGATGTGAACGATTCCCACGATGGGCTGGTCATCCGGTGATCCGAGCAGATCGGCGCTGGTAGGGCTGGCGGGGATCAACTCTTGATGAAAATGAGGTTCGCCGCGGCGCGTACCACCGTGCCGCCTGGCACCTGAACCGGCCCTTGGCCGTGCCAGTCAGTCAGCAACGCCAACACCGCCTGGGTACGTTCGTAGCTGAGTTCGAGGTGGTAAGCCGCCAGCCACTGCCGGATCACGCGGCCTTGCAGGGACGCTGGGGTGGTGGCGACGGTGGCGGCGTGCAGGGCGCCGGCGTCGGTACGGGCTGTGGCGAGCACCGTCGCCGCCAGTGCGTCCAACTGGTCGGCGTCGGCGCGGGCGAGGTCGGCGGTACGGGCCAAAGCCTCGGTGACGCCGGGGCCGAGCACCTCGGCGAGACGCGGCATAAGTTCGGCCCGTATCCGGGCCCGCAGGAACCTGGGGTCGGCGTTCTGCGGGTCTTGCCAAGGGGTGAGACCGAACTCGGCGCAGGCGGCGGTGGTCGCGGCGCGGCGTAACCGCAGCAGCGGGCGGATAAACTCCGGACTCACACCGAAACGCTCCGGCATTCCGGCCAGCGAACGGGTGCCGGAACCGCGCGCCAGCCCCAGCAGCACGGTCTCGGCCTGGTCGTCCAGGGTGTGCCCCAGTAGCACCAGGTCGGGTGATGTCGCCATCGCGCCCCCACCGCGCAGCGCGGCATAACGAGCGTCACGGGCGGCGGATTCCAACCCGTCGGGTGAATCCACGGCAACATTCACTAGAACCACTTCAGCCGGTATGCCGAGCGCGGTGACCTGGCGCGCCGCTTCGGTTGCCACTGCGGCGGAGCCGTGTTGTAACCCGTGATCGATCACCATGGCGCTCATTTCGCGCAACGGGTCGGGGCAGTGTGTTTGCACCCATGCGGCGGCGGCGGCCAATGCCAGCGAATCCGGGCCACCAGAGCAAGCGATACGTACGGCGCGGCGGCGCGGCGACCCCTCGTCGGCTGCCAGCCAAGGGCGCACCGCGGCGACCACCGCCAGCGCGTTCGGCCCGAGCGCTTTCCGGGCCATTGGCTACTCGGCCCGGCGGGCGCGTGCTGGGCCCGATTCGCTCTCGGTGTCCGTCGGGAGCGGCGGCGGCACTAAGCCGCGCGAAGCGGTGCCGACGCGGTTCATCCAGGCGGCCGGATCGCTCAGCTCTGCCAATGTCGGCACGTTCTCGGGAGAGGCGAACGCCAGATTCAGCGTGCCCATGCTCGCATCGCGCAGCACGGCGCGGCAGAAACGCGCCCCGTCGGCGTACTGCGCCAGCTTGGCGTCCATGCCGGTGAGCTTGGCCGGCAGTGCCTTCAGGCCGGTGGTGCGCTCGGCGCGTCGCTTATCGAACTTGGCGCGGATGCTGCTCAAGGACGGGATGACTCGCGGCCCCACCTCGTCCATGATGACGTCGGCATGACCCTCCAGCAGACTCATCTGCGCCGTTAGCGCGTCCAACGCGGCGGACATCTTGGGTGGGGCGGATTCGCGGAGGATGTCCATCAGCCCCAGGGTGGCCATCTTCCCGCGGCCAGCCCGCAACACCCGTTGTCCGATGTCGAGGAACATGTCCGCGCGTTCGTCTTCGTCTGCTTCGGCGAGCGCCATCTCGCTTATCAGCCGCAGCAATCGGTCGGCTAGCCAGGGCGCGGCGGCGAACTGGGCTTGGTGGGTCTGCTCGTGTAAACACACCCAGAGCCGGAAATCGTGCGGATCAACACTCAGTTTGCGCTCCGAATCCATCACGTTGGGGGCGACCAGATACAGCGCGGGGCGTTGGAACGGTACGAATTGCCCCAGCAGGCCCCTGGCGAGATAACTCATCACCCCGCCGAGTATCAATCCGAGGCTCTTACTGGGACGATCCTGGGTGAGTGACGGGGTGTCCAACCCGGAGGCTTGCAACAGATGCGCCGAGTTGGCCAGGTTGACGGCGATGATGGACGGACGATCCACCACGTACACCGCCGCCCGTCCGTCGTTTGGCAGTCCGGAGGTGTTGACCACCAACTCTATGGCCTTGGCGGCGGCGGCTTTCAGTTCGCTTACCGCTGCGGCCATCTCGCGTTTGGCCACCTGTGGCCCGGGCGGAGTGAGCCGCTTGGCGGTGCGCGCGGCCATTTCCCAATCGACGGAGATCATGGCTACAGCCTAACGCGCCTGACGGTGCGGCTGGCCACCACTCACGCCAGGCAGACCACGCACCCTTCAGGTTGTTGGCGACTCAGACAGCGAGGCGAAGGCGCGACTGGTCGCTACTTACGTCAGGCAAACCATGGCCCCTACCATGGCATCGAGATACGCCTGTCGCACACCGCTGCCGACAGGGGCATCGTTGATAAACACGGCGAAGACCGTCCAGACGCCCGCCTGTTGCTGTGGCGTCACCCCGGCCAGCGCCGAGACACCGGGCAGAGTGCCGGTTTTGGCGCGCACCCGGAGCACCGCGTCCGGCTCGGCAGCGAAACGTCCCGTCAGGGTGCCGGAGACCCCGCTCAACGGCAGATAGGTGAGCAGTTCGCGTATCGCGTCGTGACGATCAGCCATGGCCCAGCGGATGAGGTTCACCACCAGCGTCGGGCTGATTCGGTTTCCGGGGGAGAGCCCAGAGCCGTCCAGCAGCACCGGATCGTCAATGAGCAGCCCGTGAGCGTCCAGCCAAAGTGTTAGCGCCTCGGTGCCGCCCGCGATGGTTGCCGACAACCCGTACGCCGGGCCCAGGTGAGTAAGCAGGATGTCGGCGTAGTTGTTCACGGAGTAGAGCAAGGTGAATCGCAGGGCTTCGGTCAGCGGTAGCGGGTTTTCCCAATCGATGACGGCACCGGCATAAGCGGCCAATGAGGAGTCATGCGGCTCACCCAAGGTTATGGGGTAGTCGGGGCCGAGGACGTCCAGCGTAGCCAATCCGGTGAGCAGTTTCATCACGGACGCCGGGGTGGCGGCGGCGTGTGGGTTTCGCTGCCACAGTACGGTGCCGTAAGAGGTGGCGGCGAGCCCGTACACCTCGCCGGGTGTTTCGGCTGCCAGGGTGTCGAGTTGGTAGACGAGCGACGCCAGCGTCACGTCCATCGCGGTTCCGCACGGTTCCAACTCCGGGTCGAACGGCACGGTGAAAATCGCGCGCCGCATGGTTTCCCGCTCTGCTGCGTCAGGCATCGGTTCGGCGGCGACGCAACCGGAAAACAGCATGACCAGACTGAATAGCATGACGGGCAAGCGTCGCGATGCTCTGTCCAGTTGGGTTCGGCTAACTGTCATCTATCCAGGTTCGCGCGGTATCGTCGGACATGACGGGGCCGTCCCGCGCCGCTGGCCCTAACCCAAAGCCTAACCGCAGAGATGGAGAACCGCCGTGTCAGAGGATTTACGTCAGCAGGAGACCGACCCTGTGAGCAGCATCACGTTCGACGTGACCATTGAGATCCCGCGCGGGGTCAAGAACAAGTACGAGATGGATCACGGCACTGGCCGTATTGTGCTGGATCGACCGCTGTTCACGTCCACGCAGTACCCGTACGATTACGGCTTCATTGAGGGCACGCTGGGCGACGACAGCGACCCGCTGGATGCGATGGTGGTGCTCACCGAGCCGACGTTCCCCGGTTGCATGATTAAGTGCCGCGCCATCGCCATGTTCCAGATGACCGACGAGAAGGGCGGCGACGCCAAGGTGTTGTGTGTGCCGGTGTCTGACCGCCGTCGTGCCTACCTCGACGACATCACCGATGTGGCCGAGTACGTGCTGCTTGAGATTGAGCATTTTTTCACCGTTTACAAGGATCTGGAGCCCGGCAAGAGCGTGGAAGGCGCTTCCTGGGTGGGCCGGGCCGAAGCCGAAGCCGAGATTCGGCGCAGTTTTGCGCGGGCAAAAGGCACTGACTACGAGCTATACAGCCACGAGTTGCACCATAAGTGAGTTACGGCGGCTGAATTGGCATCGGTTTGAGGCCGTATTCCCCGTTGCCC
>JAIRRM010000170.1 GCA_031255975.1 Propionibacteriaceae bacterium
GAATCACATCGCGCGAGACCTGTGCGCCGTTCATGCTGCGCCCCACCCTCGCAGTCGGTCAAGAGGCCATCAACTTCGCGAATGGTTCTCGCATCCGCATCGGTTCGAGACAACGCGGCTTCGGGCGCGGGCTCTCCGGAATCAACGTCTTAGTGTTCGACGAAGCACAGATCCTCACTCAGGCAACACTGGACGACACACTCGCCTCAATGAACCGGGGCGAAACCCCTTGGTTCATCCTCATGGGCACTCCGCCAAAGCCAACCGACACGAGCGAGGTGTTCGCCGAAAAGCGCCGCGAGGCTCTCGCAGGCGAAAGCAGCGACATGCTCTATGTTGAGTACTCCGCAGATCAGGATGCAGATCTCGATGACCGTGAACAGTGGGCCATCGCGAACCCCTCTTACCCGCACGACACCCCAGATGCCGCAATCCGCCGCCTGCGGCGTAACTTGCCCGGCAATAGCTTCCGCCGCGAAGCACTCGGGATATGGGACCAGGTCGGCGTACGCTCGCCTGTCATCCCTACCACGGTATGGAACAAACGCAGAACCCAAGAGCCCGCCCCGGCCGGCGTCATGTGTTATGGCGTGAAGTTCACCCTTGACGCCGAGCATGTCGCATTGTCGGTTGCAGTGAAGCCAAACGGGGGCCCGGTGTTCGTTGAGACGCTTCAGGAGGCCCCAACGGCGCAAGGCCTCAAGTGGCTCGTCGACTGGATCACCGAGCGTGCAGACAAACTCTCGCTGGTGGCCATTGACGGTAAAGCTGGAACTCAACTGCTGGCGAATGCGCTCATTCAAGCGGGCGTAAACCAACGTCTTGTACGAATCATGTCCGTTGACGACGTTATCGCTGCCCATGCCCTGTTCCTCGATGCCACCGCCCAAGGTCGCATCACACATGCAGGGCAACAAGGTTTAGTTGACCAAGTCGAACATGCAGGGAAGCGCTCAATCGGCACTCGGGGCGGATGGGGCTTCACTCCTATAAACGGGCAGAATCATCTGGCTCCACTCGACTCGGTAGTTCTCGCCCATTGGGCGGCAGCCACCTCGAAACCAAAACGACCCTCTAACAGAAAGGCGCAGTTCGCATGAGCAAAGACACCATCAGCGACGAGCGGGCAACCGATATTGCGCGATCTGCCGCGTGGGGCACATGGTTCAACACTAAAGACCGCCGCAAAGACTTGGCAACAATCCGCGATTACTACGAAGGCACAGCCGGGATACCGAAGGTAGCCGAAGGCACTGTCAAAGAAGTGAGACGCCTCGCCGAGCATTCGATCGAGAACATCTGCAAGGTTGTTGTTGATGCGTTCGTGCGTGGCATGTCAGTCGTGGGGTTCCGTGACGGTCAAGCCGAGGAGAACCCTGCCGCCTGGAGCATCTGGCAGCGCCAACGTCTCGACGCCCGCCAGGTAGAAGCCCACCGGCCAGCGTTGATCTACGGGTCAAGCTATGCACTGGTGCTACCCGATGTCGATGACGAAGCGACGGTTGTGCTCTACTCGCCCCGGTTCTGCCATGTGAAGTACGCCACCCGCCGCGCCCTGTTCCCACAGCAGGCCATGTTTTGGGCTCAAGCGAAAGTGGACCAGCCTGCCACGTTCATCCTGGTCGACGACACCAAAGTGTATGAGGGACAGCTTGAGGCCGCACCGCAAGGGCTCGAGGGCGCCATTGACGGGCTAAGCCAAGCCAAGATCACCAACGAATGGGAACACGGCGCAACCTACAAAGGCGAACCCGTCTGCCCTGTAGTGAAGTTCACCAACGACCTCGATGCCGACGGTAACCACACGGTCGGTGAGGTTGAGCCGTTGCTGAAAGTACAGCAGGCAATGAACTCGGTGAACTTCAACCGGCTCACTGCCGCTCGCTTTGCCGCGTTCAACCAGGTCGTGACTGTGGGTTGGGACACCGACGGTGAGCAACTCATCACGGCCAGCTCCGCGACATGGGTGAATCTGCCAGTCGACAAAAACGACTTCGACCTGAGGAACATCCCTGCGACACCGCTGGCACCGTTCAATGAACTACTCGAAGAGATGAAGGAGTACGTAGCACTGCTAGCCGCCATTCCGCTCTACCAAGCCACCGGCAACCTGAGCAACGTATCCACCGAAACCGCCGCCATGGTCGAAGCCGCGTACCAACGCAAACTTGACCTCAAACGCGAATCGTTCGGCGAGTCATGGGAACTCGTACTGAGACTCGCAGCCGAGATGGACGGTGTAGACGTGCCATCAGAGGCCACCGAGGTGGTATGGCGCGAAACCACATCGCGCAGCTTCGGCGCAGTAGTCGACGGCATCACCAAGATCGCCAACCTGCAACCCGCCCAGGCTGAGATGCTCATCGAACTGCTCGACATGGTGCCCGGCATGACTCAACAGCGCCTCGGCGCAATCAGAGGGGTACTCAAGCGGGCACAAGCTGCTACCGTCATCGAGCAAGTGCTGGCCGCCCCCTCGTTGACTCCGGTTGAGATCGTCACCGAAGTCGACACCACACAGGTGGCGTGACCATGGCCTCGACGACCGAGATATGGGCCGCACACTCCGACGCGTTAGCGAAGATTCAAGCGCAAGCGACCGCCGAACTCCTCGCCGTTATGCGCCGCCTAGATGGGCAACCACCCGAAGTGCGACGCGACACGATGCTGCAGGTTATGCCTGCGCTGATCGCCAAATGGGGCAACGTCGCCGGCGTCATCTCCGCTGAGGCCTACGATGCAGCTCGCGCCACTGACGGTATTCCGGCCACCTACAAGGCCCGTGTGAGTAAAGGATTCACTGATGACGAGATCGAGGCGCAGATCCGCTACCGAGCAGGACAGTTCTGGCACGCTACTCCAACAGGGGATTGAACTACCGCCAGGGTTCGAGGGCTTCGCCAAAATGCTGAACAACGGCATCCTGCGCGTATCAACCCAAACGCTCCAGGATGCCGCCGCAAACGACCCCGAATCCCCGTTGATCTCACGAGTCGCCTCACCAACAGCATGCGCTGACTGCCACCAGAGATCCTCACACGGCTGGCTCAGTGTGCACGAAGCCGAGAGCCTTGGGGTGTTCAAGAAACACGCCCACTGCACCTGCCGGGTGCTCGCCTCTCATGACAAGAGCGTCAGGGATCGCAACAAGCTGCTCGACCAGATGCAGAGCATTGTCGATCGGCGGGCCGAGGACTACCTGCCAGTAGAGCAGGGGATCATGAACCACTCGTATGACAAGCATCAGGCGGAATCAAACCGACAAGGCACTCATCTGCCGCCAGGTATAACCCGAGAGAAGTTCATGCAGATCGCTCGCCACGTCCACTCCCTTCCGAGGGTGCAGCCTCTACCCGGCGACCCAGACCCGGCGCTCGTACGACTCCTAGACGGTGGACATGTGGCCTTATATGAGTTTCGGCAACCAGGACTAGAAAACTTGTATGCGGTGGTTGACGGCGTCCGGTACGAACTACGGCTTGGTCGCTACGGGCAAACATTCCACCCTATCGACGGCGTCGGCGTCACCGCCCACTACGCTCCGCCACGAGGAACCTCTGGCACCGGCACCCGCTCGTCGCTCCCGATGGGCTCCCGCCCAGTCGACGGATGGAACAGACCACGAAACTGATAGGATGATCTCATGAACGGCCAAAGAGAGCTAGTCCTCGAACTGATGGCGGACGCTTGGAGGGGCCTCGATAATGGCAACCGCATGGACGTCATATACGACATCTTCGAGGGCGACTACAC
>JAIRRM010000060.1 GCA_031255975.1 Propionibacteriaceae bacterium
CCGAACTGTCCGGAGGCAATCGCCGCGCTGGAGATAGCGCATCAGGCCGCCATCCTGCTGGAGTTCCAGGCCAGTGAGCCGGGGCAACTCGCCGAGATCACCCAAGCCGCCGCGCAAACCCTCGCAGAGCTGCCGCTCACCTCCCCCGCCGAACTCATCAGCGACGTGACGGCACGCAACAGCTTGTGGAGTTTCCGTAAAGGGTTGTACACGTCGGTGGCCGCCGGTCGGCCACAGGGAACCACCGCCTTGTTGGAGGACGTGGTGGTGCCGGTGGACAAACTGGCAAACACCTGTGTTGATCTTGGCGCGGCGTTTGACCAGTATGGCTACCACGACGCCGTGATTTTCGGACACGCCAAAGACGGCAACATCCACTTCATGATTACTGACCACTTCACCGACTCCGCTGCCAAGGCAAAACTGGGAGATTTCACCAGCGATATGGTGGAGATCATCTGCGGTTATCAAGGCAGTTGCAAAGCCGAACATGGCACCGGACGAGTAATGGCACCGTTCGTACGACGCCAATGGGGCGACGAGTTGTATCAGGTAATGCTGGATGTGAAGCATCTTTTTGACCCGGAGTTGCGACTCAACCCCGGTGTGCTCATTGCTGAGAACCCGCAGGCGCACCTGAACCAGATCAAAGCTCCAGAGGCGGTGGACGACCTAGTTGATCTGTGCGTGGAGTGTGGCTACTGCGAACCCACCTGCCCGTCCCGCGAGCTAACGTTGACACCACGGCAACGCATCGCGATACAGCGTGACATCGCCGCAGCGGCTGCCAGCGGCGATCAAGCCACGGTACGCGAGTTGGAGCGGGCGTATGTTTACGACGGGATACACACCTGCGCCGTGGATGGCTGGTGCGGTCTCGCCTGTCCGGTGAGTATCAACACTGGCCATTATGTCAAGAAGTTACGCAGCGCGGCGGTGCCCAAACCGGTGGCCGCGGGCTGGACATTCGCCGCGAATCATTGGAAGGGCACCACCGGGTTGGCCGCATTCGCGCTCAGCACCGTCAAGGCGTTACCGGGATCACTGCAAACCGCGGTGATCGGCGTCGACCATGCGGCCCGCGCCGTTATCGGCCCCGACACTGTGCCGTTGTGGAGTCGAGAATTGCCCCAGGGCGGCAAAAGACGAGCCCGACCCGCCCCGAGCATTCCCGTCGCCGCGGTATATCTGCCAGCCTGTGTCAACGCCATGTTTGGATCTGCTAACTCGTCACTTGATGGGCGCGACGGCCCGAAACCACCCGGCGTGCAGTCGGCGTTTGAGTGGCTGTGCGCATTAGTCGGAATCGCTCTGTTCGTGCCTCCTGATGTGGACATGCTCTGTTGCGGCACGGTGTGGACATCCAAAGGCATTTTGAGGGGCAAGGCGGTGATGGCAAAGAAAGTCATCAAGGCGCTGGAAAGAGCCACTCAGGATTGGAAGTTGCCGGTGGTGTGCGACGCCTCCAGTTGCACCGAGGGGTTCCAACGAACCGTGGCGGAAGCAGGCATTGAGGCAAAGATCGTTGACGCGGTGCAGTTCGTCGCAGAGCGTATCCTGCCGCTACTGCCAGAACACACCAAGTTGCCATCTATCACGTTGCATGAGACCTGCTCGTCGACGCAACTCGGCAGTAACGAGGCGTTGCGACAAGTGGCAGGTGCCGTGGCCGAAGTGGTGCAGGTGCCCATCGACAAAGGATGCTGTGCTTTCGCCGGTGATCGCGGCCTGCTGCATCCAGAGTTGACCGCCGCCGCCACCAGAGCCGAGGCCGCGGAGGTGGCACGGCTGAACGCCACCGTACATGCCAGTTGTAACCGCACCTGCGAACTCGGCATGACTCGCGCCACCGGCAAGCCGTACCGTCATGTGTTGGAACTGCTCGCCGAACAACTGGCCGCCAGCACCGATTCTGCCGCCGCTTCGGCCAATCCCGACAAATAACGCAAATGCCGTAAAAGCTATCGCGTCGTGGCGTCCAAGATTGCCGCAAAGGCGGCCTGCTCGGCGTCGGTCGCGGGTAGCAGCGGCTGACGTACCAGCCGATTGGCGAGCACGCCCAAGTGCTCCAATCCGGCCTTGACCAACATGCAACCCTGGGTGGCGAACACCCCGGTGTACACCGGCAGCACTGTCCGATACGCCGCCAGCGCGCCGACGTGATCCCCGGCAAGGAACAGTTCGATGACCCGCTTGGTCACCCGCCCGGTGAAATGCGTGGAAGTGCCAACCACGCCCACGCCACCGATGGAGAGAATCGGCAGCACCAGTGCGTCGTCTCCGGCGTAGTAATCCATTCCGGTGGCGGCGATCACCTCTGCGCTGCCAGCGAGATCTTTCTTGGCGTCTTTGACGCCGATGATGTTGGGATGCGCTGCCAGTTTGATGAGCGATTTGGTATCCACTGGACGTCCGGTGCGGTGCGGGATGTCATAGATGATGACTGGCAAGTCGGTGGCGTCGGCGACTCGCTGAAAGTGCGCCACAATGGCGTCCTGGGGTGGTAACGAGTAGTAGGGGGTGATGACCAGCAACCCGTCGGCCCCGGCCGCCGCCGCCTCGCACGCCAAGGCGGCGCTGTGCTTGGTGTCGTTGGTACCCACCCCGGCGACCACCTTGGCCCGATCGCCCACGCTCTCTTTCACGGCGGTTATTAGATCCGCCTTTTCGTCGTGGTAGGTGGTGGGCGCCTCGCCGGTGGTGCCATTCAGCACCAGGCAATCGTTGCCCATCTCGTCTACCAGATATGCCGCGAGCTTCTTCGCCGCGGCCAGGTCAACTGCGCCGCTCTCATCGAACGGCGTCACCATTGCCGTCATCAGACGGCCCAATCGCGGTGTCGCTGTGCTCTCAGTCATGCAGACATGCTAATCGGGTGTCTAAAGGTAGGGTTCAGGCGTGGGTCACGATGTGGGACGCGCGCTTGGATTATCCGCCTAGAATCAACTGTGTGAATGCACACAGGACCCCTGCTGTTGCCAATCTGCTCGACTCCGAGTCGCTGTCACTGGCAGAGGATTACGTCTACCTGCCTGACGCAGTGCGGCAGGCCCGCGAAGACGCCTTGGTGTCGCTCGGCGAAGCCCCCAGCAACGGGGTGTGCGCGGCATTGGTGTTTCTCGCACGGATGCTGGACGCAAAAGCGGTGGTGGAAGTGGGTACCGGTGCCGGGGTCACTGGGCTGGCACTTTTCGCTGGGATGAACCCAGCCGGCATTCTCACCAGCATCGACAGCGAGGCCGACTGGCAGTTGGAGGCCCGGCAGGCGTTTACTGCGGCTGGCATTGCCCCGCGCCGTTTCCGTACCATCGCCGGGGTGGCGCTCGACGTGCTGCCCAAACTCTCCGACGGCGCGTACGACATGGTTTTCGTGAACGGCGACAAGCTGGAGTATGTGGAGTACGTAGCCCAGGCGGCACGACTACTGCGCAGCGGTGGCCTGCTGGTGCTGTACGACATCTTGTGGCGCAATTTGGTGGCCAATCCCCGCAACGAGGACGACGAGACGGTCATTATGCGCGAGACGTTACAGTCCGTCCAGGATCTCGGCGACTTCACCCCGCTGCTGATCCCATTGGGTTCCGGACTGTTGGCCGCTATCAAGGACTGATACGACGACAGATAGACTTGGGCTTTAGTTCGTCAAGCAAGGAGTCAGATGAGCGAGCCGAGCACCGCCAAAGAGCCGCCCGCGAGTAACGCCGCGACCGCTGACCGGCCCCAGCTTCGTCCGAAGCAGCCGGTACGTCGCCCTGCGCCCCGACCCGGCGGCACCCCGGACGCCCCGCTCGACTCCCCCCGGCCCTGGCGCACCGAAGGATTGCGCGAACCGCAGCGCGGCAGCGGTACTCAGCCCCAAGGCGGTTCCCCAAAGAAAGGCCCCAACTTCAGTTGGCAGTTTTGGGTGAGCGCCGGGTTGCTGTTACTCGCATTTTTCTCGTTCAACACCTGGATGAGCAACCGTAACCGACCGCCGGACATCGCGTACACCGAGTTCCTGGCACAGTTGCAATCAGGGAACGTCAAAACGGTGCACTCCAAGGGCGACACCATTGATGGAGAACTCACCACCGCCACCGATCTGAAGGACGACAACGGCAAGTCGACCGGCAGCACCTACACCAAGTTCTACACCGAGCGCCCCACTTTCGCCGAAGACGAACTGTGGAGGTTGCTGGCCAACCATAACGTGACCGTCACCGCTACCCCGGTATACGAAGAAACCCCGCTGTGGCGGGCGCTGCTCAGCGCCGTACTGCCGTGGCTGGTGCTCATCGGCGTATATGTGTGGTTCTTCCGACGTATGTCAAAAGGCGGCGGGCTAAACCCGTTCGGTGGCATGAGCCGCAACGTGAAGCCGGTGGAGAAAGAGAAGGTACGAGTCAACTTCTCCGACGTTGCCGGTATCGACGAGGTGAAAGACCAAGTCTCCGAGATCGTGGATTTTCTGAAAAACCCCGGCAAATACCGCCGCGTGGGCGCACGCGCCCCAAAGGGGGTGTTGCTGGAGGGCGCGCCCGGCACCGGCAAGACGCTGCTGGCCCGGGCCACTGCCGGCGAAGCCGAGGTGCCATTCTTCTCGGCGTCGGCCTCCGAGTTCATTGAGATGATCGTCGGCGTGGGCGCGCAGCGGGTACGGCAGTTGTTCGACGAGGCTCGCAAGGCGGCTCCGTCCATCATCTTCATCGACGAGATTGACGCCATCGGGCGGGCCCGCGGGTCAAACCGCTCCATGGGAGGCCACGATGAGCGGGAACAAACGCTGAACCAGGTGCTCACCGAGATGGACGGCTTCGACGGCACCGAGGGTGTGGTGGTGATGGCCGCAACCAACCGTTCGGATGTGCTGGACGCGGCGCTCACCAGGCCGGGGCGCTTTGATCGGGTGATAACCGTGAACACACCCGATCTGGACGGGCGCGAGCAGATTCTCAAGGTACACACCCGCAAGATTCCATTGGCCCCCGACGTTACGCTGCGCGACATGGCCGCTACCACCCCCGGTATGACCGGTGCCGATCTGGCGAACCTGGCGAACGAGGCGGCGCTACTGGCCGCAAAGCGCTCTGACACCAAGGTTTACATGCGCGATTTCATGAACGCATTGGAAAAGATCCAACTCGGCGTGGCTCGCTCCGTGGTAATCCCCGAGGATGAGCGCCGCCGTACCGCGTACCACGAGGCCGGCCACGCGCTGCTTGGCATGTTGCAAAAGGGTGCCGACCCGGTGCGTAAGGTGTCGATCATCCCGCGCGGGCAGGCGATGGGCGTCACGCTCAGCACCCCGGACACCGACAAATACGGCTACGACGAGGAGTACCTGCGTGGCCGTATCGTGGGCGCTCTGGGTGGCATGGCGGCCGAGGACGTGGTTTTCGGCGTCACCACCACCGGCGCGGATTCCGACCTCAGACAGGCCACCAACATCGCCCGGCAGATGGTGGGCAAGTGGGGCATGAGCGAAAAAGTTGGCCCGATGCAGGTGCTCTCCGATCAGGTTGACCCTCGCACCATGGGTATCGCCGAGGAGACGTTGGCGTTGGTGGATGCGGAGGTGCGCCGTATCATCGGCGAATGCCAGGTG
>JAIRRM010000209.1 GCA_031255975.1 Propionibacteriaceae bacterium
GGATACAGGAGTCGTACGTGGCTCCGCCCCAACACTCCACCGACCAGTAACCGGCGGCGTCAATGTCGGCGCAGGCTCCCACCATGTCTTCGGTGGCCATACGGGTGGCGAGCAGGCTCTGGTGCGCGTCACGGAGCACCAGTTCGGTGATGCCGACTTTACGGGTGTTCGGGCTGGCGGTCGCGGCGGTCTCGGGTGTGGACTTCTTCGTAGTTGCCATACCCTCAATCATCCCATGGTTTGCGTTGCGATGTTTTCTGATCGGCGAAGTGGCGGGAGAACTGGAAACCGGAAAGCCCCACACAAAGCCCATCACGATGAGACAAACCGTCTCGCCTAGCAAGACGTACTAGGCTGAATGTATGCCGACACTTCGCTCCCGTACCACCATGGACGGCCGCGAGTTCGCCGGAGCGCGCGCGCTCTGGCGTGCCCTGGGCCTGAGTTCCGCAGACATCCGCGCCCACAAGCCGGTGGTGGCCATCGCCAACTCGTTCACCGAGTTTGTGCCCGGCCATATGCACCTCAACGTGCTGGGGCGCTTGGTCAAAGCCGCCATCGAAGCGGCGGGTGGTATCGCCTGCGAGTTCAACACCACCGCGGTTGATGACGGCATCGCCATGGGTCACACCGGGATGCTCTATTCGCTACCCTCACGCGAACTGATCGCCGACACCGTGGAGTACAGCGTCAACGCGCACTGCGCCGACGCCCTCGTCTGCATCAGCAACTGCGACAAGATCACCCCCGGCATGATGCTGGCATCGCTCCGACTCAACATCCCCACGGTGTTCGTCTCCGGTGGCCCGATGGAAGCCGGACGCGCGCACCTCACCAAAGACTCGTCCGAGACCACGCGACTCGACCTTATCGACGCGATGATCCTCTCCGTCAGCCCCGATGTGGACGACGCAAAGCTGGCTGAGATCGAAGACGCCGCCTGCCCCACCTGCGGCTCATGCTCCGGCATGTTCACCGCCAATTCGATGAACTGCCTCGTCGAGGCGCTGGGGTTGGCCGTACCCGGTAGCGGCACCACACTGGCCACCAGCGCCGCGCGTAAAACATTGCTAGACAAAGCCGGAGCGCTCATCGTCGAACTGTGCCGCCGCTACTACGACGACGGCGACGAATCCGTGCTGCCGCGTTCCATCGCCACCCGCGCGGCGTTCCAAAATGCGATGACCATGGACATCGCCATGGGCGGTTCCACCAACACCGTACTGCACCTGTTGGCCGCCGCCGACGCCGCCGAGGTGGACTTCACCCAAGACGACATCGATGCGCTCTCGCGGCGGGTACCGTGCATCTGCAAGGTGGCACCAAACACGCACGATTTCTATCTGGAAGACGTACACCGCGCCGGTGGTATCCCGGCGCTATTGGGGGAGTTGCTACGCGGCGGGCTGCTCAACCGCGACACACACGCCGTCCATGCGCCGTCTTTGGAAGCCTGGCTGGCGGACTGGGATATTCGTAGCGGCACGGCCACCGCCACGGCGAAGGAACTGTTCTTAGCGGCTCCCGGCGGCAAGCGCACCACCCAGCCTTTCTCGTGTGACGCGAAATACGAGACCCCAGACGTTGACCCGGTGGCCGGAGCTATCCGCGACGTGGCCCACGCCTACACCTCAGACGGCGGCCTCGGCGTGCTGAAGGGCAACATCGCCGTCGATGGGGCCATCTGCAAAATAGCCGGGGTGCCCGCGCACCAGTACCATTTCTCCGGCCCCGCGAAGGTCGCCGAGTCGCAGGAGGAAGCCGTCGAACTCATCCTCGGTGGCAAAATTGTGCCCGGTGACGTGGTGGTCATCAGCTACGAGGGCCCGTCCGGTGGCCCAGGGTTCCAAGAGATGCTCTACCCCACCGCATACCTGAAAGGCATCGGCATCGGCCCCCAATGCGCCCTGATAACCGACGGTCGCTTCTCCGGCGGTTCCAGTGGATTGTCGCTCGGGCACATCAGCCCCGAAGCGGCAGCCGGTGGAGCCATCGGCCTCATCAGGGACGGTGACATCATCGAGATCGACATTCCGTCCCGCTCCATCAACGTGTTGCTCTCCGATGAGGAACTGGCGGCCCGTCGCGCCGCGGAAGACGCGCTGGGCGAGAAAGCTTGGAAGCCGAAACGCCGCCAACGCGAGGTGAGCCAGGCGCTCAAGGTGTACGCCCATCTGGCGCTCTCGGCTGACAAGGGCGCGATACGACGCAAGCTATGACCTTAACCTGAGCGTGCCCGCGCCGGGCCGGTGGTGCCCCGTATCATCAGCTTCGTGGGAAGCAACTGCTTACGCCCACCACGCTCCACGGCGTGCCCCAGCACCATTTCGCCAGCAACGCGGCCCTTATCTTGTAGCGGCTGCCAGATGGTGGTCAGCCCGGCGGCACCAGCGGAGGGGATGTCGTCGAAGCCGGTGACCGAAAGATCTCCTGGCACGCTCAGCCCCAACTGCCCGGCGGCGGCCACCACTCCGAGGGCCAGCATGTCACAGGTGCAGGCCACGGCGGTGACTCCGGGGAAGTCGCGTAGTATCGCGCTGGCACCAGAGATTCCAGAATCCAGATCGCTCACCAGCCGTTCGGCGATACGTACGATGCCACGGCCCCCCGTCACCCGCCTGAACTCGTTCACAAACCCCTGCACCCGCTCACGCTGCACAGTGTATGTCGCCCGCGCCAGCCTGGCTTCGTCCACATGACCCACGTAAATCTGATCGGAGAGGCGGTGGCAGAGCACCCCCACCTCTAAATGCCCCAACTCCGCCAGATAGCGGGCGGTCATGGCTGACGACGAAACCTGGTCGAGCCCGACCACATCGACTCCGGGAACATCGGTGGCTCCGTCCACGATCACCACCGGAACATGCTTGGCCAGAATCTCCCGCATATACGGCGCGCCCTCCGGGACGCCGTACACCACCAGTGAGTCCACGGTTGACACGGCGATCTGCTCCGGGCCGCCGTCCGATTCTGGCCCAGCGGGGATGAGCAGCATTGAGGTCTGCGCCTGCTCTACGGCCAGCGCCACCCCCTGCAAGAATCCGGAGGCGGCTTCGTCCTTGAAGGCGTAGGGCAGCGCGTCGGTAAACACCACCCCCACGCTTGATTTCACTCCGGTACGCAGTTTGCGCGCCAACGGGTCCGGGCCGGCGTATCCCAATTGGGCAGCCGTGGCCAAGATCTGTTCCAGCAGCGCGGCTGAAACCCGGCTCGGGCAGTTATAGGCGTTGGAGACGGTGGTTCGGGAAACACCCACCGCGTCGGCAACAGACTGCAGCGTCGCCCGCCGTCCGTCCGGCCTCATCGCTGCCTCCGTCATTGTTTTATCCGCTGCTGACAAGTCAATTGAGTCTAATCGCCAACAGCAAGAACTACAGGGCTAAACCGAATATTGACGCGCTACAGCGCTTCCCCGAGCGAAATCATCGCCAACTCCGTAACCCGCGAATTGGGAGACTGCGTAGCCATGAAAATGATGGCCTCCGCCAGGTCGGCTGCCTGCAGAAAGAAGTCGGTGTTGGCCAAGAACTCATCGTCACGGCCCCTACCGTGCGCGAACTCGGTGAGCACCGCCGCCGGGCACACCACCCCCACCTTCACACCGTACGGTTGCAGTTCGCGGCGCAACGCCCGCGAAAACCCAACCTGGGCGTGCTTGGCGGCGCAGTAAACCGCTTCGCGCGGAAACCCCTGCAACCCGGCCTGTGACGCCACCTGGATGATGGTGCCGCTACGGCGCTCGATCATATGCGCAACGACGGCGGAGGTGAACAGGAAGGTGCCCCGCATTGAGGTATCCATGATCTCGTCGTACAAATCGACAGTCGCGTTCACGAAATCGTCGTAGTGGCCCACCCCGGCGTTGTTCACCAAGGTGTCGATGTGCCCGTAGCGCTCCAGCGCCGTTTCCACCGCGGCGACAGCCGTCTCCTGCTGCCGTACGTCACCTCGCACCTGGGTATAGCTGCCGCCCACCGCGGCGACGGCCTCCGCCAACTGATCGGCGGAACGGGAAACCCCCACGATGCTGGCACCCCGCGCAGCGAACGCCAGCACGCTTGCCTTGCCGATACCCGAGGACGAGCCGGTAACCAGGGCCACATGCCCGTTGAGATCTTTGTCAGCCATGCCGATGGCCTTTCTGCTTGTGGTACTGCACTTGGTTGGGCCGGTGTCACCGGGCCGTAGAACCGCCGTCTACGAAGATGGTCTGCCCCACGATCTGATCCGCGGCGTTTGACGCCAAGAAGACGACAGCCGCCGCTATCTCCTCGGGGTGGGAGATGCGCCCGGAGAAGCCACGGCCAATGATCGACGCCGCGATGGCCGGGTCTTCCATCGCCGGGGCGGTCATTCCCGTCCAAGTCGCACCAGGAGCGATGCTGTTCACCTGCACCCCCTGGGCGGCCCACTCGGCGGCCAGGATTCTGGTGAGTTGAATGACGGCCCCCTTGGAGGTGCCGTACGTGGCGTGCTCGGCAAAACCGCGCACCCCGGCGTCTGAGGCGATGAAGATGATCTTGCCGGAACCGCGCGCCAACATGCCGGGGGCCACTGCCTGCGCGCAGAAGAACGGTGCCCGTACGTTCACCGCCTGGATACGATCCCAAGTTTCCGGCGTCACCGTGACCGCGGGTTCTGTCTTGTTGATGCCCGCGTTGTTCACCAGGATGTCGACCGGGCCCAAGTCGGCGGCGATGGACGCAAAAGCGGGGGCGATGGCGCTCACGTCGGCCAGTTCTGTCACCAGCGGCATGGCGCGCCGCCCTTTGGCGATAATCGACTCCGCCACTGAAGCGAGGCGGGCTTCGTCGCGTCCGATGAGCGCCACGTCGGCACCGGCGTCCGCCAACGCCAACGCCACGGCCTTGCCGATACCGGCACTGGCTCCGGTGACCACCGCGATCTTGCCGTTCAGGTCGTACATTCTCAGCCTCACTCCCTAAGTTTTGTGTCGTGAGCCACGGCTCACCTGTTGCGATTGGCGATGTCTTGACGTACGAACAGGAACACCACGCCGATGATGATGACGCCCTGTACCGCTCTTTGGATCGACTGGTTCACCCCCAGTAGCACCATGATGTTGTTCAATATGCCGACCACGAGCACCCCGGCGATGGTCTTGCCGACCCCACCGACACCACCGAGCAAACTGGTACCACCGACGACGACCGGCGCGATTGACGCCATCTGCAGCGTGTCCCCCAGGTTGGGTTGGGTGTAGCCCAGCCGGTTGATGGACAAAACCGCCGCCACCACGGAGCAGAACGCCGCGAAGGTGTACACGAAGATCAACACCCTGGTGGTCGGTATCCCGGAGGCCCGCGCCGTTCGCGGGTTGCCACCGACGGCATAGATGTACTCTCCATAGCGGGTGCGTTTTGTGACGAACCAGGCTAGCGCCGTGACCAGCGCCCAGACGATCACCACGGCTGGTATCGGGCCGATCTTGTCGTAGCCAAACAACAAGGGCTCGTGGTCTTTCTCGTACACCGATACCCCGTTGCCCAGCACGTAGGAGATTCCCATGGCAACCTGCATCATGCCGAGAGTGCCGATGAACGCCGGGACGCGCATCACCGACACCAGCACGCCGTTGATGACACCGCACACCAAGCCGACCGCCAACCCCAGCGCGAACGCGAGCCAGAAACCCCAGCCCTGCGCCATCAGCATCACCATGGCCGCCAGGCCGGTGATGTAGCCCAGCGAAAGGTCAATGCCGGCGGTGAGGATCACCAAGGTCTGCCCCACCGCCAGCACCCCGGCGACGCAGTTCTGCGCCAGCACGTTGATGAGGTTGGTAGGTTTCACGAACGCCCCTTTCGAGGCCACCGCCGCCACCGCGAACAGCGCCACAAACGCCACCGCGACCACGTTGCGTTTGAGGAACCCCCTGATTCGCTCCCCGGTGCTCGGCGCTGCTGGAACCGTAGCGGGTTCTACCACTGTCTCCATGGCTCACCTGATCCTCTCCAGCGTCGTACGTAAACTGATCGCACCCCAGAGCACGAAACCGATCACGCAGAAACTCCAGAACGGGTTGGCCCCGTTCAACTCCAGGATGTTGTTCAGCACGGTCATGAAGACCACACCGGCGACCGCGCCGGAGAAGCGCCCTTCACCACCGGCCATGTTCACACCACCGATGACGACGGCGGCGATGGCTTGCAGTTCGTAGCCGTTACCGGTGGTGGGCAGCGCCACCCCGGTACGGGCGAAGCTCAACAACCCGG